>NZ_CP049783.1:600000-900000 GCF_015710975.1 Paenibacillus polymyxa
TCAGCGACAGCTGTGCCAGGTATTCTTTGATCGCACCGATGAGTGCCAGACGGCCTTCTACTGTGTTGTTGATTTTGCCAATGTAAGTCTCTTCGGCTGCACGCTGCAAGTCAGCGTTAATGGCATCCATGACACGGATGGAACGGATTTTCTTCCACGCATTGTTTTGTCCGGCAGACGGGTTCACCAAGCTGTTGATTCCACGCAGCGCTTTGACCTGACGGCCATCGAAGAACAGGAGGAACACCCCGTTACGGACAGCCTGCTCCTGCTCGGAACGTGTCCAGCGGCGGGTTACATCCTCAAAAGGCGTAACCGCATACGTTGCGGATTGGTTCAACCGTTGGCCTGCGATCAGTCCGGCTACATAGGCAGCCGTTTGGGCGGAGCTGTAGTCCGTACCTGCCAGACGTACGCCTGTGCCCACGTTTACGATGCCTTCATGGTTCAGTGCCAAAGAACGTGCAGAAGCCAAGCTGACAGCCGTTTTGGACACATCATCTGCTGCAGAACCGCCGAATACAGCGATGACGCCTTTGCCTTCATTCCGGACACGTTTGATCCAGGCAGCAAAGCTTTGCAGCAATGCCAGATCGGCTGCATAATCCAGGGCCAGCACATTAAATTCCTGTCCCTCAAGTGCTTCCTGCATCGCAATGTAATCGGCATTAACCAGCTTGCTATTGCCGCTATTGCCACCTGTCAGATGTACGCCGCTGACATCCGCTGGAATGCCGCCTTCGCCGACAACCTCAGCTTTTACCCATACGTTTTCGCTGTTTTCGTTCAGCGCTTTGGCAATCGAAGCAGCCGTACCGTCGCTGCCTTTGTACGTACCCAGCAGTTTGGTTCCTTCATAGAGGCGCACCTCACGAGCTTGCTCGTCGCCCAAAGTTGGCTGTACCGTTACGGCAAAACCATTACCGCGGCTACCTGTGTACAAAGCCTTCAAACGCAGCACGTCGGTTGGGGTCTCGCCACCACTTTTCAGCGTTACAGACGCCTCAGCAGCCGTGTCATCTGCCAAGCGATAAGCGAGCAGTTTTTTCGGACCGCCCAGCAAAGCCAGATACAACGTGGAATATGCTGTCGCACCATTCTCACTGCCGCCGGAGAAGATTTGGCTAATAGCCGTTTCGCTGCCCACCTCTACAAACTCACGTACAGGGCCCCAATTCGCCTTGACGGGTACAACGACCGTACCACGTGATCCACCTTGAATCGCTGAAGCTGCTGCTGCCTGAAAATTCATATACAAACCCGGTAATACCGGTTTATTCGTGTTTTCCCATGTTCCGCCTGCCATAATTAATCCACCTTCGCTTTCATAAATTGTTCGATTTTAGTGTGTGCTTCTGCTACCGTAAACAGCTTGTCCTGTGTGCCAAAAAAGGCGCCTGCCAGCACTTCTACTTTTACAGAAAATAATTGTTCTGCGTGTTCCTTTAGTTCCTCTAGCGTATAGCGTGGGCCACTTGCTTCCTGCCCGCTATGTAGCGGAGTCTTCTCATGGCTTTCCAAGGTCACTCGGACCACCTCATTTCAAAATAGGATGAATTTCCACTCTGCGAATCAATGCCGCTTCCTCAGCCGGACGCATACGCCGCTGTACCAGCGTCAGCCGAAGCTGACCGTCTAAAATGGCATCCGCCTGCAAATCGGCTGAGGCTTCAGCCGTAGACATATAACGGCCCTTGTCCTGCTCCAGAGGAAGCTGGATTTGAGCGGCAAAGCCTTCGACCAGCGCGGAAGCTGCGCGGTTCTCTTCGGTGGTGACCGGAGCAGTGATATGCCCGATGAACCGTTTGCGGAGCTCATACATGGAAGCTCCTGCCATCCGGGTTTCACAGCCGCTCAGCCGCCATAATACCGCGTGGCTTCCCGGCTGTGCGGGCCATGCGTCGGCGTATACCGACCACAATTCGCCCAGTTGCTTCTGCGTCCAGCCGACCAGTGCTGCCAACCATTCTTCCGGCTGTGCTACACCAGGTGCTGAAGCGGCCGATCCACCTTCTGTTTCAGGCACATACACGCCAAAACGCAGCGTTCTATAGGCCTTGCCCGTAACCGTGTCCAGCATTTCTGCATCCCGCACGCCCAGATAGTGCGCGGTAAAAGCAGACGTGTCCTCACCTTTACCTGTCACCGATGCTCGGTGCAGTCCGGCAATCAGGGTATTCGCCCATACATCGGCCTGCGCCAGCCCCGCTTGTCCTGCGTACAGCTTGATGCGGACAACCTGCCGGTAACCGGCCCAGGAAGACTTCCAGATTTCCTCGCCCAGCACCATAACCGCATACGGCTCCTCTGCCGTCTGCGACGGGGGTTGAACATCGTATACACGCCCTTGCAGCGCCGGAATAATGTCAATGAGCTTTTGCTTAAAGGCTTGTCTCATCCTGTGGCATGCCACCCTTGCGTATCCTGTGCTCGCATGCTGTGGCTGTTTAGCCAGGCTTTTTTCCACTTCCATGCTCTCAGCCGGCGTAGCCTTATACTCATGCATTGCAGCATCCCTTGCTTAGGCAACACGACTCCTCCTTTCTATACATCGAATTCCCGGGAAGTGACAAAGACGATGACCGCATGAAAAAACCGGCCCTATTGGCCGGCTAACGTTTGACAGTGTGTGTCTTCGGTATGTCCTCTTGTCTTGATTCCCGATGATATAATCTTACACCCTTATAACGAATGCGTTGCCGGGGAAATGGACGATAAAAGTAGAGACTAGGGATGAAGTTAGGTGGTATTTTGCGAACGTTTGTTCTTATATTAAAAAAGCGTTTACTCTCATTGTTGATGTGCACACAAAAAAATAACCGCCCTTTAAAAAAGGCGGTTATTACATCGTTCAATTCAATGAATTATAAATATTTGCAGTATACCTAGTGATGGCTTCATCGTAATCTGGATACTCATACTCCAAACTTCTGGCCACAGCCTTAGCGTATTTTCTAAACAATGCATAGCAAGTAAGTAAAGACTCCCACATTTCTCGATAGCCATTTTCAGAGTAACTGGATAGTAAACTTTCCCAGTCTTCATTAGGAAGGTACTGATTTATAAATTTATAGTTTTTTCCTACGCTAAAGGTGTACCCTTGCTCTGAGCCAATCTTCCAAGCCATCATTCGCAGCAAATTAGGTCGTGCTATCTCGTGCAAATGGTCAATAGCAAACAGGATTTCTTTTCTCGCCAATCCTTTTACGATATAAGTTGAAACCATCCAAAACTCATTACAGCAATCATCAAATTCCTTTGCCGTGGGCTTTTTAATCCAATATTGATGGTCGTTCGCGATCACTTCCTCTTGGATCAGCACATCCTTGTCGAGCAGAACCTCAACTAAACCATCGCTATTCGTAAAATAATCCTCTACCTCGTTTATAGGGATCAGTGTCAGATCTAATTTGTTTCCATCCTCAAAAAGAATGATATATGAAAACCAGTTACCTAGTTCTGATGGAAAAAGTTCCATATCCTCGGGTTTTTGCATCATAAGCCTATCCCCAAACACGTGGAGCCATTGATCACTTTCCTTGAAAGAATCCATATCTGTTACAAAGTAAGAAATATCATAATCTTGAAATGAATCAGGAGGAATATTGAAGTTTGTACGTGATCCTTCCATCGTGACCAATCGTATTCTTTTATCGTTCATAGCAAACTTTATAAGGATATTCATCATTTCTGGTTCACTTCTCAATACATCCGTCCTCCGTTCCTATTTTAATTGAGACCTATGCTTCTTATTCACCGTTGCGGTTCATACTCCTTGCTGTCTAGGTTAATAGAGCCACAGGTTGTGACCCCTATGCATTTACCTACCCCAGTCTTCGATCCGCACCCTTTTGCAAGCTTGCCAGATTCAGAACGCCTTGGTCTGCCAGCGCTAGCGCCATTTTGTAAAAAGCACGTGTGCGAAGCTTCGTATACGTATCTTTGCTGACTGGCGGGTCCAGCACATAATTGTAAACCTTGTAATCGAACACATCATCATCCTTTAAATAACGTTCACAGATCAGCAACTGTTCACGTTCATTCAAGCGGCTCACTACGGCATCCACCATTTGGCAATAGGCCAAGCGGGCGGCAGGAGCATCTACATTATATACAGCAGTCCGGGCCGTTGGGTCGCTTGTCACATTCGTGGGTCCGTTCGGGCGATCCGTATAGCCAGCAGTAATAAAGCTTTCCCGATCCATAAAGGTTATAGTTTTATAAATCCGGTATTTCTCAAATACACCCTCCAATGCATTCTGCGTTTTGCGACGGTCTAATTCGGGTAAGTTATTTCTCATGAAAAGCAACACTCCTTATATTATGCCTTTTGACAATGATGTATTTTCAAATAAAAACGCGTTTGTTTACATTGTGTTCCTCTTTTGTTCGTATCTTGAGTATAACATAACATTATTTAGGATAGGTATCCATCGTGAAAAAAAGCAATTTAACCCCAAAAACAGGATATTCGCTTTACTTTTCTATGCCTTTTGGCATATTACGTGCTTTTACTATTTGCCTAATGGTATAATAAAGCTAATTCTATGATTCTATTGCAGAAAGGAGCTCCATTGTGGAACAGCCAGCATTCGGAACTTACCTAAAACAGCAGCGTGAGCACAAGCAATTGAGCATCAACCAATTAGCAGATGCTGCAGGTATTAGTAATTCACAAATTTCCCGCATCGAAAATGGGCTGCGCGGAGTGCCCAAACCCTCCACCCTCCGCAAAATAGCGGACGCGCTCAGCGTATCTTATACCGAAATGATGAAGGCCGCCGGATATTGGGCGGACGATGATTCAATAGAGCAAAACCCACACGAACTTTATCGTTCTACTGTACCAGAATGGGCAAACTCCAAAGACCGCCGGGATTTTAAAAAAATGCTGGAGGAAGACGACGAATTAATGTTTGATGGCATTCCGCTGGATGAAAAAGACCGGCAACGAATCAAGGACGTACTGACAGGTCTGTTCTGGGAAGCCAAGCAAATGAACAAACATAAAAAGCCCGCAGATCCCGGTGCGAGCAAAGATCAGGGATAGTAGGTGATCGTATGAAGGAACTCATTCACCAACTTGTCCGAAAATACCGCACTAATTGCCCCTTCGATATTGCGAAAGCCCTAGGCATCCATATCCGATACTGCGATCTGGGTTCCACAACCAAAGGGTTGTATTATCACAAGCTGCGCAGAAGATTCATCGTCATTCACAATGGCCTTACACCAGAATGGGAACGGTTCGTCTGTGCGCATGAATTGGGACATGACCGACTGCATAAAGGTATTAGTCGCTTTTTTATGGAGGAGCATTCCTACTTTTCTTCAGGAAAATTTGAACAGCAGGCTAATCGCTTTGCCGTGCTTTTGCTGAGTGCAGGCAATCCGCCGCTGGCTGACGAAACATTGGATCACTATTTACCCCGGATCGGGCTGCCCAAAGAGACTGCCCTTTTTTTTGATCACAAAACAGAACAATAGTTCCTATTCTATGAGTTGCTGTCTATTACTGCCTCTACAATATAGGTAACTAGACGGTGGGTTTAACAACCGATATCTCAAAAAAATGTAGTGCTTTGATATAAAATAAGAGTTATTTTTACAATCATCTGATAAAATGTGGACGTAAGCGGTTTCTCTAATTCATTCATTTTATGGGAGGTTGAAGGAACAACATGAACTCATGGAAAAAACTCTCGTCGATCTTGACGACCGCCGCGCTTCTGTTCGGATGTCTCGGCACAGCAGCAGCGGACCCAGCTACTAATGCGGGAACAGCGGGAACGGGGACAACAACGACTCCAGTCAGCGGTAAACACATCACCATCCTACATACGAATGATACCCATGCTCACGTGGTCGCTAACGACAAGGAAATGGGGTTCGCCAAGCTGGCGGGAATCATCGACCAATATCGCGCCGCTAACCCTAATACATTGCTGCTGGATGACGGGGATACCGTTCATGGAACGACCTTCGCTACTTTGGTCAATGGTGAGAGTATCGTAAAAGTAATCAACAAGCTGCGCTATGATGCAATGGTTCCGGGTAACCATGAGTTTAATTACGGCTGGAAGCATCTGGTTGAGCTGAGTAAAGAGATTCAGTTCCCTGTACTGAGCGCCAACATTAAGCAAACCGACGGAACACGCTTGTTCCAACCGTGTACTATTAAAGAAGTCGATGGCGTTAAAATCGGTATTATCGGCCTAACTACGCCTGAAACAGCATATAAAACCAATCCTAAAAATGTGGAGGGCATTCAATTCACCGACCCTGCGGCTGAAGCCAAAGCGGCAGTAGACGAAATCCGCAGCAAAGTAGATGTCGTCGTTGCTCTGGGTCACCTAGGACAAGATGCATCCAGCAAAGACACCAGCCTCAAGGTTGTGAAGGAAGTGCCTGGCATTGATATTTTCATCGATGGACACAGCCATACCGTGTTGGAAAAAGGCCTGGTCGGTGACAATGGCACGTTAATCGCTAGTGCAGGTGAATACACCAAGTATCTAGGTGTGGTGGATCTGTGGGTCGATGGCGGCAAGGTTATCCAAAAGCAAGCGAAGCTGATCGATTCGACTCAAGCTGCTGACGTGCAGCCCAACGCTGACATTGCTGCACTAATCGCCTCCATTCAGAAGGAGCAAGAACCCATTCTTAAAGAGGTTGTAGCACAAACCAGTGTAGATCTGGAAGGCGCGCGCGAAAAGGTACGTGCGGGTGAAACTAATCTCGGCGATCTGCTTACTGATGCTATGCGTGACGTTTCGGGAGCAGACGTGGCTTTAACGAACGGTGGCGGCATCCGTGCTTCCATCAAAGCAGGAACGGTTACCAAGGGAGACATCATCACCGTACTGCCTTTCGGCAACCAAATCGTTACCCTGAAAGTGAAAGGCTCTGACCTTCAGGCCGCACTGGAAAATGGCGCAGCCTCCTACCCGGAACCAAGCGGGGGCTTCCCTCAGGTGTCCGGTATCTCGTTCAAAATAGACACCTCAGCAGCCAAAGGCAACCGTGTTCACTCCATCCTGATTGCTGGAAAAGCCCTTGATCCTGAGGCAACATACACACTGGCTACCAATGATTTTACTGCCGTAGGTGGTGACCAATATACGATGTTCGCTAAATATCCACAGGCAGGTATGTTCGGATCGCTGGATGAAGCGTTAATCCGCTATATACAAAAGGCCGGGTCTACTAGCCTGCAAGTACAAGCGGCCGGCCGTATTCAGGAAGCCAAGGCAGACGGAAAAACTTCTGTCCCTGCCACACAAGCTGTACCGTCTGCTCCAGCCACGACGCCAGTACCTCTGCAGGAGATACCGCAATCCGATTCCACATCGGCTGCGAAACCAGCACCTGTGAAATCGACACCTGCCAAGTCTCAAACTAGCAAGCCACAGCAGGCTTCGGCTACTGCACAAGCTGCAAATAGCCACGTATATGTTGTAAAATCTGGGGATACACTGTATGACATTTCCCGCAAACACGGTACTACCTGGCAACAGCTTCAGCAGTTGAATAAGTTGAAGAATCCTCACCGCATTTATCCGGGTCAAAAGTTGGACCTCCCGGCCTAATTCAATAGCTAGCATAAACAGCATTCGGAATCCAAGTGGTTTCGGATGCTGCTATATGTCAGGATTTTTTAGATATGCGATAGTCCAAGCTCATTTGGACATCGCATATTTTTTTTGAAAGCAAGCCTTTTAACCGCTGACAAGTTGTGAACCGAGAGGTATGATGGAGAAGAGTTATTCGGGCAGAGAACATTTGTCCCGGTATCCATCGGGATCAGTTATGTGTGTGGAAGGAGTCCATTATATGCAATACATTATTTATGATCTTGAATTTACCGTTAGCCGTAACGCCAGATATTCCTCCGAAATTATTGATATCGGTGCCGTCAAAGTTATTCAGGGAGACGATGGCCTATTCGTTGCGGATACATTTCACAGTTTTGTGAGACCATCGAATCGACCTGTGATCTCTACAGATACCGTTCAATTCACGGGTATTACTCAACGAGACATTGATGCCGCTCCACTCTTTCCTGAAGCTGTGAAGCAATTTATTGCCTGGCTCGGTACAGATTCGCCCTATTATTTATGCGCATGGGGACCGGATGACCGTCAGAAGCTGGTATCCCATTGTCGTACCCATCATGTAGATCTCGGTTGGATTCATAATACAAATGATATACAGAAGCAAATTTCCCGTCTGTTTAGTTCCAATGGAAAGTATCGTCAGTTGAGCCTGTCTCAGGCGTTGGAATTGTGCAACATTGACTTTGACGGTCAACAGCATCGGGCACTGGATGATGCCGTGAACACCGCTCAGGTTTTCATGTACCATTTTGATCGTCTTACATTAGTTCATAATGCTGCCGACGATGAGGAAAGTCGCGGCTCGAAGCTCGTCTACTCCTCACCAGAAGAAGAACAGGAGCAGTACAGTCCCTTCGGCAATCTCGCCAACCTGTTTAAGGACCGTTAAGCAGATAGCTCCCCGGCCCGTTCCGGGGGATCTTCCCCCTGTTATTCTTGATTTCCTGCCTTTTTATCGAAGTAAAACGCCCCCCAGGTTCGCAGCATTTCTTGCATACGTTTGCGGTACCGTAAAGGTTCCAGAATCTCGGCCTCAGCTCCATAGGATGTGAGCCAATCCAGAAATTCACGGTCATGATTGACCGTCACCTCAAACAACAAACTTCCATCTGGCAAATCCTTGAGAAGAGGCTTGATGAACAGCTCCTCTTCTTTGACCCGATATACAGAATCGGCAGAGAAACGTACGACAAACCGAATATTTTGATTTCCTTTGGTCACCGACCAGGTGCCTTTAAAAAACATTTCCATTTCAGATGTATTTTTTTGAAACGTATACGGCAAAATCCTCATATTCCGAAAACGGCTGATCCGAAAGGTTCTCATGGCGGATTGCTTATGACAAAAACCAAGCATATAGAATCGCCGATCTTGAGGAACCAAACAATAAGGATCTACTTGCACCAATGATACATCTTCATTTTGAGGCGAGCTGTATTCCGCTTCAATTGTCTGCTGCGTAAGACTCGCCAAAACAATCAGCCTGAGCAGATAGGGCTGGTTTTCCCGATCAAGTGTCGAGCCGAGCCGGATGATATTTTTCATTTCCTGCGCGAAGCTCGTCTGGTCCATCTTTTTTTTCTGACTAGAGGCCATCACTTTCTCATAAGCACTTTCAAAAGCTGGCGGTAGAAGAGGCTTTATCGTTTCCATCATCTCTCCCAGCTTGGTAAAAGCCTCTGCCTCTTCTTCTGTCCAATTCAGAGGATACAAAGCAAAATTGCTAATAAAAATGTACCCCTTGCCATGCCCCATATTCGTAATCGGAATATGCATAGCGCTTAGCGCCTCCATATCTCGGTATATGGTACGTTCTGATGTTTCACAACGTTCGGCAAGCTCTCTTGCCAATATTCCTGGATTTGCCTGAACAATAGTAATAATCCGCATTAAACGTATCAACCGATCAGTCAAGGAAGTCTCTCCTTTACAAAAAGATAGTAAATTAGACTCACTAATTTGCACAAATAAACTAGCACAATTACCTATCTCAACCTATTATTCTTCGTAAAACGAACATCTCCTAACGATATTTCCTTATTAAAAAAGACCTTAGAACTATACGCAGTAAACGATACAAAAGACCCACTCCATTTATTGCGTATGGATAGAAGTAACTCGGCTTCCTCAAGATAATCCATGTCTTCGCTTCTAGCTGCACATATAAGCAATTCATCTGCTTGTCTCGTAAGGATGAACGCCCCTCGCTCAGGCTCCCCTTTCTCATACATACGTAATGCCTTTTTTACAATTGGGGACGTCTCATTCAGCTTTATGTATTTTTCCACCTTCGGGTTGGATGGAATGCTCAGCAGACCAAGATGATGCGTGTAATGGATATAAAGCTGGTCTGTGCGGATCAGCGTTCGCTTTTCCTGCGATGGCTTGCGCCAGCTCCACTCGATCATTCCAATCGTATGTCTTCCGGACGCGTGAGCCGGTATAGAAAACGTTAAAATAGCTTGTCTATATTTTCCCCGTCGCACATCACCACAGTGAACCAGCATGCAATCTCCGTTTTCTGATTGTTTAAACCCGAGCCTCACCCCTTCAGCTTTTAATAGATTTACCCCGTTTTCTGGAATGAACTGAAGTTGAAGGTCACATCCCGCTGCCTTCGGTATTAGATTCCCTTTTCTTTTACGTATAGCCCCATAGCCCCATTCTATCAGTAGATTTGCTTGTTTGGACCCATTCGCCGATATAGACTCTTTGTCCCATGTGTACGTTACATTGAGCATTGACTTCACCACTGGTAAATTCCCCCTAAAAGAACATGTAACTCTAAATTAACAGTGTTATCTGACACTATATTGTCAGGGAACATATGTTTGATTGTGAAAATTATACATGGTAATCTTTATGAAAGGGGACCTAATTCGGCAAATAACATTTTCATCCATTCTAATTACATAAATACGCAAAAATAGCCCGGCTTTTGCCGGGCTACACGATAGTCTGCTTCTATATTTAAAATTATGAAATCGTAGTTTCTGTTAAAGATACTTTCGTATTTGTGCAAATATCGGATATTGGAGCAAATGTAGTGCTATCCACGATAAGCTCCTTCGATAATGGCTTGCCATTTACAGTGATTTTTAAAATTGTATAGTTTTGTTCTCTCTCATTCATCTTTCAAGATCTCCTTCTATATCTATTTTAATATTTCTAGTTCATATATTTTGTTCAAGCCCTGATCAGGTGCGGATGGTTCTTAACTCGTTTGTTGGGAAAAATGCCGGAATGTTGCCGCTTCCTTGATATACCCGTTTTAGGTTACACTTAAACTAATAATCGAGTTTTTTTGATAATCTTTTCCCGTATTTGTCGTCTATATATTCTAAATGCTGCATCCAAATCATTATATTGTACGTAACCATGTGATATGGGTAATGATCTGTAACATCTAACATCTTGGTTTCTCAAAAGGGGGAACATCACTTGGCACGAGCAACTTATCGCTTTGCTTTGTACCGCCGCATTGTCTGCGCTGCTATAGCGCTTTTGTTTATTTTTGGAGTAACCCGTGTACCCGAAGCTCATGCTGCTTATTGGGATGATGTATATCAAGGCTTTGAGCAGTTTTCACGTTTGCCAGGCGATGTATATCAGCTCAAGGAAAGCTACCGCCAAACACAGGAAGACCTGGAAAAGGCCCGTACCAGCATCGAGACCTACCAGAAGCAAAACGCCCAACTGCTGGAGCAAAATCGCAAGCTGAACGACACCGTTACAGAACTGAAAAATCTCCAAACCCAGCGCGATCAGACTTCACACCGAAATAAAATGCTCATCATCACGGCTATCATTCTGCTGGCCGGTTATTTTATAGGTATCCGACTGTTACGTTACGGGATGCGTCGACGCTCGGGAAGATACTAACTGCCTGAAAGGATGAAGGGTCTGAATGGACATACAAGCAGGACAACACCATGATGAAAGTGTCGGTTCGGTCGTAACGCTCGACCTGGCTGAAGGGGAAAAGCTGCACGTTCTGCATCCGCAGCAAATCATCGCCTATCGCGGACCCAGCTCAGGTCGCAGTGATAAGCTGATGAATATTAAAGGCATGTATCGCAAGCACAAACTGATTCAGGCCGATTTCACAGGCGCTTGCCGGCTAATTGCCGCACTTCCTCCTGGCTTTAGTCTGAAGATGATCAAGCTGGAAGGAAGCGACGATTTGCTATACGATTTCCGCAACCTGTTCTGGTACAGCGCCGGCATCCAAATGCGTACCAAGCTGCTAAGCATGAAAAACATGTTGTTTAGCCGTGATGTCATTAAAATGAAATTTGACGGTATCGGCCACATTGGCATTTTGACGCAGGGATTGGTATGTCAAGAACAGCTTCATCCGTCGGAGCCGATCTACGTCGATGCGAGCAGCGTCATTGCCTATCCCGAAAACGCCAAGCTGGAGTTAACCGTATATGGTAACCATTTGGCCAGCCAGCATATGAACTATCATTTTAAAATGACGGGGCACGGTACCGTACTATTTCATGCTGGTGAGCATCATCGGCGACTTCAGCAGGATATGAACGACGATGGCGTGATCAAGCGATTTTTAAGGGAAGTCATTCCATTTGGTGGAGTGTTTATCAAATAGCCCTGCCATGCTATAATGGCAATGCTATCAAGGAAGCTGTCTGTCCTTGTGGCAGCTGCTAATGAAGAAAATCCATGCATAACGCATGGGAGAGGTTCGCGAACTCCCTCTATAAAAAACTAACGATGCTTTGTCCTCCGCATTGAAAAATGAATTTGCGGGGCAAGGCCTGTTTTTTGTTGAAGCCGGTTCAAGAACTCTCCTTCTTCCACGTGACAAGACTCTGTGTCTTACACCATTCCCAGAAGATCGAGAGGTTTTTTTATGTTTACAAAAGAAAAAGCAGTCGTCGTATTCAGCGGCGGCCAAGACAGTACAACCTGTTTATTTTGGGCAAAAAAACATTTTGCCGAAGTAGAAACTGTGACGTTCGATTACGGTCAGCGCCACAAGCAGGAAATTGAAGTTGCCGCCGGAATCGCCAGCGAGCTGGGTGTTCCGCAAACGGTACTGGATATGAGCCTGCTCAACCAACTTGCCCCCAATGCCCTCACACGCACCGACATTGACATTACTCAAGAGGAAGGTGAACTGCCTAGCACCTTTGTAGACGGTCGTAATCTTTTGTTCCTGAGCTTCGCAGCGGTTCTCGCCAAGCAAAAAGGAGCGCGCCACATCATTACAGGCGTTTGCGAGACAGATTTCAGCGGCTATCCCGATTGCCGGGATTCCTTTATTAAATCGCTGAACGTCACACTGAACCTTTCGATGGACTATCCCTTTGTAATTCATACCCCGCTCATGTGGTTGAACAAGGCCGAAACCTGGCAAATGGCCGATGAGCTGAAAGCTTTTGAATTTGTAAGAACCCGTACACTAACGTGCTATAACGGCATCATTGGCGATGGCTGTGGCGAATGTCCTGCTTGCAATCTTCGTCGTGCGGGACTGGAGCAGTATCTTGCAGTTCGCGGCGCTTCGTCCCAAGGAGCTGAAGGCCATGCGTGAGCCAGGTACCTTTCGTATTGTCGACAAGCTCCAGCAGTTCGGGACAGACATTGAACACTCTCAGTTGCGTTATCACCGCAAGCGTGTACTTGTAAGCAAACAATTTACGTTCGATGCAGCCCACCATTTGCACTGTTACGAAGGCAAATGCAAAAATCTGCACGGACATACCTATATTGTCGTATTTGGCATAAGCGGCATACCGAGCGAAATAGGTCTGACGCTGGACTTTGGTGATATTAAAACGATCTGGAAAGAGCGAATTGAGCCTTTTCTGGACCACCGTTATTTGAATGAGACGCTTCCGCCAATGAATACAACGGCAGAAAACATGGTCGTCTGGATCTTTGAACAAATGGAGTCAGCCCTGACCTCGGATGCATACTGCAATCGTGTTGAAGGCGGACGTACCGAGTTTGTAAGACTATTCGAGACACCTACCAGCTACGCCGAATTCCGACGGGAGTGGATGTTCGATGAGTAATACTGTAACTGCTAATACTGTAACTACTCACCAACCTATGACAACCTCCGACAAGGCTAAAACAGCCCCTATTCCTGTACTGGAGGTGTTTGGTCCCACCGTTCAGGGCGAGGGTATGGTCATTGGCCGTAAAACGATGTTTGTTCGTACCGCAGGCTGCGATTACCGTTGCTCATGGTGCGACTCCGCCTTTACCTGGGACGGCAGCGCCAAGGATCAAATTCGCCGTCTGAGTGCCACAGATATTTGGCAGGAGCTACAGTCCATCGGCGGCGAACAGTTCTCGCATGTGACCCTTTCCGGAGGCAATCCCGCCCTGCTGCCACAGCTCGGGACGCTGATTACCCTGTTACGCAGTCAAGGCATTGCTACAGCGATCGAAACACAAGGCTCCCGTTGGCAGGAATGGCTGTACGATATTGATGAGGTGACCTTATCCCCGAAGCCGCCCAGCTCTGGCATGACGACCAACTGGGACGTGCTGGATGATATCGTGGTCCGTCTGACCAACCGGAAAATGGCTGGAGCCTCCAAGTCTACAACAAACGTCTCCATCACAACGTCCGCAAAGAAATCAGAGGATGAATCGGTCAGACTATATGCTGGAGCATGCAGCCTGAAGGTCGTCATCTTCGATGACACCGATCTTGCCTATGCCCGCACCGTTCATGAGCGCTATCCACACGTACCGTTGTTCCTCCAGACGGGTAATCCAGATGTGAACACGGAGAACACCGGGCAGATCGCAGAGTCTCTTTTACATCGTTATGAATGGCTTATCGACCGTGTCATGGACGATTCCCGGCTCAACGATGTAAGAGTACTCCCGCAGCTCCACACCCTCGTATGGGGCAACAAACGCGGCGTATAACATGCATATACAATATATTCCATGTGGTCTGTATGTGATACACAAGATACGCCAAATTCATCGTAGTACTTTTCAACATCTATAACTATAAATCAAGAGAAACCCTCGTCCGCGAGACGGGGTTTCTCAATAAAATAACGCTCCTTAAATATAAGGAGCGAAATTTCACTTCTGCCCAACCCACATGTAAACGGGTAGGGACTTTATGGTGATGACGGCGGTCGGCAGCGGAGCGGAGGATTTGAAGCTGGAGAAGCGTTAGCGTTCGCCTTTGAAATGGGATTCTAACCTATAGATCTTTTATCAGAAAGAATCCCATTTCAACAGCGATCGGAAGCTCAAATCCTTCGCGAAGCGTCGCCTAACCGAACCTCCCCACCATAACTCCCTCTCTCTTTTACCAAACTAAACCAACTTTAAGGAGCCTCACTCAATATGACCGGAAGAAAACCTGAAGAAATGACCGACGTTACCCTACTTGGCAATCAAGGCACACAATACACATTTGCCTATGATCCCGCCATTCTCGAAAGCTTTGATAATAAACACCCGTACCGCGATTATTTTGTAAAATTCAATTGTCCAGAGTTCACCAGCCTTTGCCCGATTACAGGACAGCCTGATTTTGCGACCATCTACATCAGCTACATTCCTGATATTAAAATGGTTGAAAGCAAGTCCCTTAAGCTGTACCTATTCAGCTTCCGCAACCACGGTGATTTCCATGAAGACTGCGTCAATATCATCATGAATGACTTGATTAAGCTGATGGACCCTCGCTACATTGAAGTATGGGGCAAATTTACGCCACGCGGCGGTATCTCTATCGACCCGTACACCAACTACGGCAAGCCGGGAACGAAGTATGAGCAAATCGCAGAACACCGTATGATGAACCATGACATGTATCCAGAGACGGTGGATAATCGATAGGCTGATCCCCTCAACTCATTCGCTACAAATATAAATAAGGGGCTGTCCCAATAGTCATAAAATGACTCAAGGACAGCCCCTATGTTTCTAGTCTATCAAAATAATCCATAAAAAATTTGCGCTTGTGGCGTCGTTTACACACTCAGATCAAATTTTGATTTTTTATATTCATAAGGGGTTTTCCCCATAACTTCCTTAAAAGCTTTTCTAAACGATTTTTCATTTGGAAAGCCTGCCTCGTAAGAGATTTCTGTAAGTGACTTATTCGTTGTTTCCAATAAATCGATCGCCTTTTCCAAACAAAGAATTTGCTTGTACTCCGTAAACGTCTGACCTGTATATTCATGAAACATTCTCGACAAATAGGCCTCTGAATAGCCGCAGATTCGGGCTGTTTTCGCTAGGCTAATATTTTCAGCGTAATGTTCTTTAATAAAGTCCATGATCGTCTTTATCTTTTGCTGCTTTTCACTAAATACCTCCGGCTGTAGGTCTGCTGCCTGACTAAAATGATTAACGAGCAAATACTTAAGTTCAATAATTCGGCTTTGCTCTAAAATATAGTCATATTTCCCTTTGGAAATATGCAGGTTATATATATCCATAAATAACTCTCTTAATTTAGAAAGTATAGTATGTTCAACTTGTTGCTCTTGCGTGTTTAATTGGATGAATACTTGTTCATTGGCAAAAAAGGTAGCTGGAAATTGCAATACAACGACCTGGTTTTCCGTAATACTTTGGGTGGAGTGCGGTACATTGCTATTAATGAACAGTGCATCCTTTTCCATCAAAATGGTTATTTTTCCTTCATGCCACACCTTAAGACTTCCACTTGTACAATAAATTAATTCCATATTACTGTGAAAATGCATAGGGATGACTCTTTCTGTATCTGTCGATTGAAACATAAAGAGGTTAATCATTTTTCTTCTGTCTATTTCAATATGTTCATATATTTTCTTCATACGACACCTCATCAACCAGCTATGAGTAATCAACAGTAATTATATTCAGTCATATACTCTAATACTCATACTATACCGATAGTAAAATGCCTACACAAGCTGAAATCTCTTCAGTCGACTAAGACAAAAAAAGGCAGTTCTTCTCGCAAACGGAGAAATGAACAGCCTTTCCTTGCCTACTTGTAGCTCTCAGGTAAAAGATAAGAATAAAGTTTTAATGATTGATTATGGCTCCACATTCCTGCAGCTGATAAATCTCAATTTCCCCTTCATTATCTCCTGCATCAAGCATCACACTGCGCTGTTCCGTATCTTCCAAGAAATAACGCAGAGAAAATACTTCCTCGCCTTCGTTCACATAAATCTCCAGACTTGAGCTTTCTATAAATATTTGCATGTCTACAAGTTGATTGGCTAATGTTGCTTTTCTGTACTCCCTCTGGTTCGTCAACCAGTTGGTTCTCCATATGGTTAAACTGTTTTCTTCCAAATCATAGTCAATTTCCACCGCATTTCTGACTATCATTTTGAAGTTCTCTGTAAGCTTCGAAAAATGAACATTGCACTCCACCTGTAGGGAAGGCAGCAGCCAAACCCTATTTTTGTGAATGTTCTCCTTGGAATGTACACCGTCCATTCTTAGCAATTGTAATTCCGGCAATGGTTTCTGGTATAGCACACCGTTAGACAATACGATTTCTCTAGGAAGAGTCAGCGCATGAATCCAGCCTTCCTGAATGGTGGGAACAGCCCTCTCTGCTTCTTCATTCATGGCGCTCATCCATCCGAACATAATGGTTCTATCATTCACCTTGAATGATTGTGGCGCGTAGAAATCAAACCCCCGATCAAGCTCTTTAAAATGGGCAAGGTTTCCGTTGAATTTTCCTGTACTCGTTAATTTCCCAACAACATATCCCGATTGGTTAGGGTTTCTATAATATTCGCCTGCTTCTGGTAAGCCCTGAGGAGAGAACACAAAAATATCATTTTCCGCAAATTGAAGTAGATCAGGGCATTCCCACATATATCCGAATTCATGATCATGGTCCAAAAATGATCCTTGGCATTCCCAATCAGACAAATTTATAGATTTGTAGATAAGCGTATCTCCAGTCAAATCCTCTCTTTGAGCGCCAACGATCAGCCACCAGTTCCCGTTCCGATCTCTCCATACTTTCGGGTCTCGGACATGTCTGGTATAGCCTTGTGGATGTTCAAACAAAGGACCCATTTTCTCGAAATGCTCCCCATCTTCCGAAATGGCTACGCATTGATAGCTTTCTCGGACTCCATCTTCCCTGATTACATTTCCTGTGTAAAACAGATACAGCTTTTCATCATGGACTATGGCGCCTCCGGAATAAATGCCGTCCTTGTCATACCATTCCGAAGGCTCAAGCGCGATGCCTTTCCTTTGCCAATGCACCAGATCGCTCGAAACTACATGGCCCCAGCATTTATTTCGATGTTCGGTTCCTTTGGGGTTCCACTGATAGAACACATGATATTGTTGATTGAAAAAGGCAAGTCCATTAGGATCGTTTAATAGCCCGTAAGGAGGAGTAATATGATATTTAAGATGATAAGCGTCGCTTTTATTCATGTTTATCCTCCGGTAACAAAGTAAAACTAAAGCTTAGCAAAATGTCCTGTGAGCTTGAACCGATATAAACCTCAAATTCACCTGGCTCACTCTTGTATTCCATTTCACGCCCGTAAAATTTGAGCATGTCTTCATCAATTGAAAATTCCACAACTGTAGTCTCGCCGCTTTGTAGTAATACTTTTCTAAAGTCTTTTAATTCTTTCACTGGCCTTGCAACACTTGCAAATTTATCGCGAATATATAATTGAATCGTTTCTTTTCCATCATACGTTCCAGTGTTGGATACAGAAAGACGGATATCCACTGACTCATTTGTTTTTATTTCCTTTTGGCTGACGGTTAATAGACTGTATTCAAATGAGGTATAAGATAAACCGTAGCCAAACGGATACAAGGGTTCGTTCACTTCATCTATATATCGGGATGCAAAGCGGTAAGAGCCATTTTCCTTTAAATTCGGTCTCCCTGTATTCAGCTCATTGTAGTAGATCGGAATTTGACCGACGCTACGTGGAAAGGTCATTGCTAATTTCCCGGACGGATTTACTTTCCCATACAATATATTAGCCAGTGCTTCTCCGCCCATCGTTCCTGGATACCAGGCCTGAACTATAGCGTCAACCTTTTCAACAACATCGGTAAGGATCAAAGGTCTTCCACTATATACGATCAGAACGATCCTTTTGCCCAATAAGCTTAATTCATGAAGTAATCTCAATTGCGGCTCTGGCAGCGTCGGATTCGTTCGTGATCCACCTTCTCCGCTCTGATAAATACTTTCTCCCAAGGCAAGGATTATGACCTCTGCTTCATTTGCATGCCTAATGGCTTCTTGCAGTAGATCTTCCTCGGACCTGGTTTCAACAGCCAGTTTGTCCGCATATTTATCGAACGTTTCCCTTGCATCAAGAGGTAGCAGATAACTTCCTCTACATACCGAGAGATTGTCGGGGCCAACAAGCTGTAACAACCCCGTTTTCAAATTAATAGTGTCTGTCTGCTCTCCCTTGATCGCCCACATACCCAGGGTGGAATTTTCTTCTGCATAGGGACCCATTAAAGCTATCTTCGTTTCCTTTGACAATGGCAATACATTATTTTCGTTTTTCAGCAGCACAACGGATTCTTCTGCCAAGGACAGTGCCGCTTGTTTATGTTCGTCTGACAGAATGCTGCTGGTTGAACGTTTAACGATTTCCTGTAATCCGCGGAATGGGTCCTCAAACAGCCCCAAATCATTTTTCAGATTTAAGACACGGTATACAGCTTCATTCAGAAGCTCCAGCATATAGTCGTTACCAGATATTACATTCTCCAATTGATTAGCGTACACTGCCGTTTTCATATCCACATCCACGCCCGCCAACAGTGCCAGCCTGGCAGCGGAAGCCTCGTCTTCGGCATAACCATGCATGATTAACTCTTCAATAGCGGCGTAATCCGAGATCAATACACCGTCAAAATTCATTTCCTGTCTTAGTACGTCACGGTTAAGCCACTCGTTTCCAGTCGCAGGTATCCCATTCAACGTATTAAAAGCCGTCATGACAAGCTTGGCGCCCGCTTCTATTGCTGCTTGATATCCAGGTAAATAATATTCTCGCAATGCATGCTCCGATAGATCCACGGCATTGTATTCACGTCCCGCTACAGGTGCTCCATAAGCGGCAAAATGCTTGACACAAGCAGCAATTTTATTAGCTGGTACGGCTCCATCTTCCAAGTTGCTGCCCTGGATTCCCAGAACTACGCTTTGCGCATATTTCTGTGCCAGCAAGGTATCTTCTCCAGGTGATTCCATCACCCGCCCCCAGCGAGGATCTCTAACCATATCTACCATGGGGGAAAAGGTTACATGAATGCCTTCCTCGTAGCACTCCTGAGCAGCAATCGAAGCAGCATTCTCTATCCCCTCATAGTTCCAGCTACATGCTTGAGCGATCGGAATTGGGAAAATGGTTCGATAGCCATAGATAATATCCGCCATGAATAACAGTGGAATTTTATGAACCGATTTTTCCAAATAATCGGTTTGCAACCGGATTATTTTTTCCGGGTTGGTAATGTTTAATATGGAGCCCGTGTTATAAATATTATAGTCCGTGTTTAGCCCCAATTTTTTCAAAGGACCCGTCACAACCGTATCCATGTCTCCTTCAAAAAAATCACCAGTCAGTTGGATGAGCTGGCCGATCTTCTCTTCTATTGAAAGACTATTCAATTTTTCAAGCAATGTTTTGTTGTCCATGATTTTCTCCACCAAATTTTATTTATTCTCTATTTGTTCTCTATTTGTTCTCTATTTTTTCTTTAAATCCAAAGATCCACGTCAACGCAAATGCTACACCAAAACCGATTAAACAAACTAAAGCATACAGAAAAATTTGATTATTCAGATACAATAACAAGCCAGGTATAGCTGTAATCGACATGCCTGTGGCTTGAACATTAAAGATACGTGCGAAGAATCCTCCAACCGCTCCTCCAATCAAGCCCATCACGAATGGTTTACCATACCGAATGTTCACCCCAAAAATTGCCGGTTCTGTAATGCCCAGCAGTGCAGACACGGCAGAAGGATAGGCAATAGATTTGGTTTTTAATCTTTTCGATTTCAGGCCGACAGCTAACGCCGCACCTGCTTGTGCACAAATAGAGGCCGAGCTGATCGGGTTAACCATATTCCAGCCGCCATCCACCAGCATCTGTATTTCGATCAGGTTGAGCGCATGGTGCAGTCCGGTAACGACAATAATCTGATTAATGCCACCATAAATAAACCCGCCAATGCCAAATGGCAATTTCAAAATAGCTGTAACGGCCGATAATATTAAAACCTCTACCTCATGGAAGATGGGACCAATCACGAACAAGCCCAGTACCAGTGTGAGCAACAATGTCAGAAACGGTGTCAGAATCAAGTCCAATGCCTCAGGAACGGATTTCCTGATTCTTTTCTCCATCATCGCTCCCACGATCCCTATAATGAACGCCGGCAGAACGGAACCCTGATAGCCTGCGATTTTAATGAAGCCCAAAAACAAAAGAGGCTCCTTCACATGTTGAGCGACATCCCAGGAAGTAGGTAAAGAAGGACTTACCAGCATGAGTCCGAGCAAAATTCCCAAGATCGGCGACCCGCCAAACACTCTGAATGCAGACCAGCAGACCAGCACGGGTAAAAAGGCAAAAGCAGTATCGGTCAGTATTTGCGTAAATAATATGAAATTCGCAGAAATATCATCCGGTGTAAGTCCAAATAACTGTAGCAGTGCAGGCTGAGTTACCAAGCCCCTAACTCCCATAAACAAGCCGGTAGCTACCAATGCTGGGATAATGGGAACGAATACATCCCCAAAAACCCGGATCATTCTTTTGAAAAAGTTATCATCTTGCGTGGAGGCCTTCTCTTTCAGCTCTGCCTTTGATGTAGCAGATACGTTCTGGCCGACCATCGCTTCGTAAACTTTGTTCACGGTACCGGTTCCAAAAATAATCTGGTATTGTCCGGAGGTAAAAAAGACCCCTTTTGCCTTATCAATATTTTCAATAAATTCATCATCAATAATATCCCTGTCTTTTACAATCAATCTCAACCGTGTAGCACAATGTGCCATGGAAATAATATTGTCTTCTCCACCAAGCCCTTTAATGACATCCTGGGCTATTTTAACGTATTCTTTCTCAAGACTCATCAGTCTTCTTCCTTTCCTCTGTTCCTCTTAGTTAGTCTGAACCTTTAAAACTTGGACTAATATGCTTCTTAAGAATAACATGACTGCGCTTTCAAACAGTGCGATTATTTTACTACATTAAGGTCAAATTTTGACCTTTTTATACCCTTGGCTATAAATAACTCCGAAAAATAGGCTTTATACTGGAACAAAAAATGCACCTTCAGAATGGGCACTGGATAACTTCATGGTTTATCCGGTGTATTCCAAAGGTGCTCTTTTTATTATCCTATTTGGTTACTTCGTGACTTTCAACTGAACACGATCAGCTGTATAGACAACCTTCACTTTATAGTTGCTCGGCAAACCTGCTACTTCGATGGAAGAAAATTCCCCGCTTCGTTTACCGTAGGTTAAAATGGTCGCACCGCTAGCTGGTACATATTTGTTAGCAAAATTCAGGCGTAATTTTCCGTTAAGTTGGGCGGTTCCCTTAATTTTGAGTACATCATTTTTACTTTGCAGATTGAGTTCAAGCTTGCCCTTGGCTGTTTGTTTGTAATTGCTGCCAACAATCAGCTTTCCAGCATTGTTTTTAAGAAGAGTTCCCCCGTTATTTGTAACTGTACCACTTCCGAAAGCTGTCTCCGAATTACCTTCAAGTATACCTTGATCGATCTGTGTACCACCGGAATACGTATTGCTACCCATAAGCTTCAACGTACCTGTTCCCTTTTTAATCAGCTTTCCAACACCAGAAATATGGTTGCGCCAGCGATCCAATGCATTGAAACCGCCTTTGGAAGCGTCCATATTCACCGTAACATTATTGGCAAAAGCACCGTAGCCGTCCGCAGCGGAAAACAGGTTCAAGCGTCCCCATCCTTCGGCATCGTCAAGCACAGGATAACCGGATGGAAGGCCTGTAGTGGCCAATACCCAACGGCGTTGTGTGCTGTCAAGGTAAGGTTGACGTGTCTCCAACAGCACTTCAGCTCCCTTAGGTACTGTCATGGGCGTCGTAGCTGGATTAATCTGACTGAATCCATACGTTAATCGTTCATTATAATTTTTTTTGTTCGTAGCATAATTGCTGAAACGATCTGGGGCTGTACCTTTTTGGGACAGCAATTGTTTATGAGCATCCTGGTAAGCTGCTTTCTTCAAGTTGCTATTGGCTGGATCAGACAGGATCGCAGCAGCCATCGCTGTTGCCATGACGCGTCCTCCCATAACATCAAGCGGGGAATGCATCCCAGCAACAACACGATTATTGCCCAGCTCCGAAGCTCGTGTCAGCAATTCCTGATAACGCTCCGGCATGGCATAGGCCATAGCTATAGAACTGAGGTATGCAGCATTGGTATGACCGCTAGGAAAGCCGCCATCATTAGTAGCATCAGATTTGAGGGCAGGGATCAGACTTGGAACAACTACTGAATTGTCGCTCCAGCGGAACGGACGAGGATAACTAAAGTAAGATTTGGCCGGGTTCGTCGTAGAGTAGTCCCCACGCAAGGTATTGACCAGATTCACGACGTTGCCGAGACTGGAACTGGTATCCCCTGCATTCGTTCCCTCATCTTCATATTTTTTAGTTGTGGCATCGGCCGGAACGTCGTTGATTGTTGTCGTGGCACCTGCCTTCTTTCGATATATATCAGTCAGCGAACCCAGACCGTCGATTACACTGTAGCTCTGATTTCGGCGGTCGTCCAAATAAGCCGCATCGGCCTCACTGGAAGTGCGACGGGCAGCAATATCAATCACTTTTTGAATATTAGCGTCCAGTACACTGCTATTTAGCTTAGTCCCTGTGTCCCAGGTAGCCCCAGGAGTCCAAAGCTTATTAAATTCAGAGAGCAACCCGAGAGTCGGATTGGAGCTTTCCGTCTTATTAGCAGAACTATTATTTTTGTAATGATCTACGAAATATCCCCATGACGGTTCTGTTGGAGTTACTGTTGTTGGCAGTGTTGCTGCACTCGCGTAATTTCCACCCAGAGAACCTAGAAGTAATGGTACAGATAATAATGCAACTGATAGTGGTTTTCTTAGCAATTTCATTCTCAAATCAGATCCTCTCTTTTCTTGTGCCCTTCATACTTTCTCTTCAGAGCTATCACCTATACAACAAGTTGTATGACATAAAGAATCATATCTTAAGTTTGTTAAATAAAGAGCCTAGTTTTGTTAAATTCTTCTTGCTTATTTATATGTAAAAGGAATATCAACAACATTCAACATAGAATAGTTTTTATTGTTTGTAATACTTTCACCATGTTGATATGTGCTTATGATCAATATAGTTGGTGTATTGGACCATAAAATCTAATTAAGGTAGGTTGTCTTATGAGCGAGGAAACTATTGCTTTCAAATGTGGAGCGTGTAAACAGATACCAGATAAACCCCTGTTAGAAAACAAAGATTTTGAGATTGTAGCCATCGAAGATGCTATGGACTGGGCGGATTTCAAACATCATACTCCAGATCTAAATAATGAAATATGGGAGAGAGCATTGATACCTCCGGTAAAAGGTGATTCAAAAAAGTACAAGTATATTTTCCTTTTCATATGTCCGTTGGAGAAACTTTTTGGACTTTATTCAAACCTGCTTATTCACATTTTAATGGTTGGGAAGAGCAGCCTGATGAGATCAACTTCTCTGCGTTTATTAAATGTAGATTTGAAGACATCATATCGGAAAATGAAAAAAGAGCTTGGATCACTGTCAGAGTGGAGGAAGTCCTGCTATTGAAAAATGTATGTAATGAAATGCCACCCCGTGATGGAACAGGATATCTGGATTCATTTCATATGTTTGGAGAGGCTCAGCTATTGCAATATAAGGATTGGATTCTTCTTGATGCAAACGCACAAAGTAATCTTGGGATTTGGGCATTAATTAAAAGAGTTAAGGATGATAACCATTTGGTGGCATATGGCGAATGGGAATTTCATTCCAATTTAGTCTACTGTGGAAATCTAATAATCCCTGAAGACGAGTTGAACCAATTCATGCATGTTAGAGAGTAAAATGATAAGTAAAGGATATCTTATACAGATACAATACACTCAGAGCGAGATAATCTGTTGTAAATTAAAGGATCGAGCAATAAAGAGTATCCAGCAGGATGGGCAAGCAGCGATGAGTAAATAGGGACTTTATCCCACTTTCAGCCATTTGCTGCAAATGGATTGCTTCCTATATCTTAAAATATACATACATACCCGGAGGTTGCCATGACTACTAAATCTGCTACAAAAAAAGAAACGGGCCAGTCGCTCCCCCTCCAGGGGCCGCAAGCGAAAGGTACCGTTTTTGCGATTCTGATTGCGATCAGTTTCGTCCATCTGTTCAATGACTCGATTCAATCGGTCATTCCAGCGATCTTTCCGATCCTGAAGGAATCTATGAGCCTGAGCTACACGCAGATCGGCTGGATTTCATTCGCCATCAACTTTACAGCTTCGATCATGCAGCCTGTCATTGGCTTGTTTTCGGACAAACGACCTACGCCCGCTATCCTTCCCATCGGTATGGGCTTTACGCTGACCGGCATGCTGCTGCTCGCCTATGCTGCCGATTATAAAGCGGTGCTAATCGCAGTCATCTTCGTAGGTCTGGGCTCAGCTGCCTTTCACCCGGAAGGCTCGCGCGTGTCCCATATGGCGGCAGGATCACGCCGGGGATTGGCACAATCCATTTTCCAGGTTGGCGGCAATGCAGGCCAATCGCTGGCACCGATGCTCACAAGCTGGATTTTTATCCCGTTGGGGCAATTTGGCGCCATCTGGTTCACAGGTATTGCGGCAGCCGGGATTGTAGTGCAGTCATTCATTGCCCGCTGGTACGGTAACGTCCTCCGTACAGAAGGCATTGCACGCAAAAAAGCGGCGACACGCCGCATGAAACCCGAAGTGCGCAGCCGTATTATGTTTGCCATGATTGTCCTCATTCTGCTGGTATTTGTCCGTTCGTGGTATTCGACCTCGGTGGGAAGCTACTATTCGTTTTACTTGATGGAAGTATTTAAAATGCCATTGGCGGATGCACAGCTGTACATTTTCCTGTTCCTCGGGGCTGGAGCGCTAGGTACCTTCTTTGGTGGTCCGCTGGCAGACCGTTTTGGTAAACGCAATATGATTTTTCTGTCCATGGTATTAGCTGCACCGCTGGCGCTGCTATTGCCTTATGCCAACCAATTCTGGACAGCGATCCTGCTGGCGATTATTGGATTTATTATGTTGTCCAGCTTTTCGGTCACAGTCGTATATGCACAGATGCTCGTGCCTGGCAAAATCGGGACGGTGTCCGGTCTCATTACGGGCCTGGCCTTTGGCCTTGGCGGTGTAGGTGCACTCGTGCTCGGCAACTGGATCGACAAAGTAGGCATCACCAACATTATGTTCCTATGCGGCTTTTTGCCACTGCTCGGCATTTTAACCTTCTTACTTCCTACAGACAAAACCCTGAATCGCTGGGCGGAAGAAAATGGAGCCGAAGTGTAACAGGCTGACGTGCGGCGGCCAACTAGGCCGCTGCACACCTTTATAGCAAAGGTTTTGTAGCAAAGTAACGTAATTCCCCACTTCTACTCCAATCCATTCTCTTCTTCTGCCAAACGCATCAAAATACGGCGCTTCCGATATAGCATTTTCCCTGCTTCAGCTACGTCACTAATAGCGCTTCGATTGGCAATGGAGCCAAACAAAATCCCCGCAATCGGGACCATTTGCAGCAGCTTTTTCCATCCAAACTGATCACGATAGGTGTTAATGATTTCTTTCCAACCCTGCATCTGGGAAAAAACCTGTGCCTGACGTGAAGGATCATCGAACAAGGCCAGTTCCTCTAATACAGCTTTCTTCCCCACAATATCAGATGAAGCGAATTGCATACATTTAATAATAAAAATGCGCTCCTGCTTATCATGGGGGTTAAATCCATAACACAAAGCGATTTCCTGAAACACCTTGAGTGACAAGCCAAGCAAAATAGGGATATCCGCCGCAATTGTAAATACACCGCCAATTCCCGTGGTTGCTCCCTGAGCGGTGGCAAAGGTAATGCGACCCGACGTCATCTCGTCCGCAGTCTGATCCATGATCGTTAGCGGAAGCTCAGCCGCCTGCTTCAAATCCCACGTGGATTCGGCACTATGTTCTGCATCTGCATTTTCCCCGGAATGGGGCTGATTCTCCGTATCCGAGGCGGAAGCTGCACCATTTTGCTGAATCATATATTCACGGGCCGTCTTGTTCAGCTTACTCAGGACTGTTTCTTCTTTCACCAAATATTTGCCACCATTTTGAATGAAGCTACCCATCTCGTTAAGCAACTGCTCCAGCTTGTCCTTAATGATTTTGGGCGTCAGCCGATCCAACAGCATAAAGGGCCATCTGCCGATTTTTTCCCAGAAAAAAATATCCTTCTGCTCCTTCTCCCACTTTTCAATCTGCTTCAGCTCTTGGTGCAATACATCCTGACTTTCCCGATATTCTATAAGCGGCTTCATAAGCGTAGACGTCTCCTTTTGACTATGCTAGTTTATGTATGGATAATACGTAAGTAAGGCGAGTTCAGGTTTCTTTTTTTAGCAAACGAGATGTATAGTAAGTTAAAATTTGTACAGATCGGAGTGTAATGATGAATAATATAGGGCTTGTCCCTTACCATTGTGAGCATGAAGCGATTTTACATACCTTTTATTTGCCCGAGGAGCAGAAGCAATTTACTGGAATGCCAGCTGAAATGCTGGCACTGGCCAAGGAAGATCCACACCGCCATCCTGTCGTGATTACGGCTACTGGAAGGCCGGTTGGATTTTTCATTTTATACGATGGAGATGAATTAGCAGACTATACGAATACTTCTGTGGCACTGCTACTGCGTGCATTTTCAATTAACTACGCAGATCAAGGACATGGGTTTGCTAAACAAGGACTGCTTCTGCTACCACAGTTCATCTCTACACACTTTCCACATATTCGCGAGATTGTACTGGGCGTCAATGCCCGTAATCTTGCTGCCCAAAGTCTATATCTCAAATGCGGTTTTATCGATGAAGGTAACACTAAAATGGGACAACACGGCTTGCAGCATATTTTTAAAATGAGCGTATAACGCTGACTTCAATTGCCCTCGTAAACAAAAGCTTTCGGCACAAAATGCCGAAAGCTTTTATCATTAAATTTCGCCAATGGAAAAGCTCAATTTGTAGTTACCAAACTTTGTAAGTTCATCCAGCATCGTATTTAACTCTGACTGTGAAGACATGCGTACCCGCATCCAATAACAGCCCTCCCCACTCACCCGATGGATTTCGACAATAGAGGAATGCTCCCGTGCAAAAGTCTGAAAAGCACTGTGAGTCGTTCCTGAATTCAGAAAAACCGTAATAAAGGCATGAATCGTCTGCCCAATTTTCTCCGGGTTCCAGCGTAGTGTATAGCCCTCAATAATACCTGCATCCTGCATTTTTCGAACACGCGCCCCTACTGCTTGGCCTGTCAAATGAACTAGCTGACCGATCTCCTTATGCGTTAAAGAGCTGTCTTCAATTAAATGATGAAGAATACGCAGGTCGGTCTCATCAGGTACGAATAGTTCCATAGTTATTTTTCCTTTCATGATGAAACGAGAATGCTGGTTTTCCTTTCAGCAGGCCGTAGCCTGCATCTGCTTGCGTCAGATATGATTGTAGCAGAAACAAAGAACGGCCGAAAATACATTCGGTCAAAAAAACATTTACGATCAAAGGAGCTTCCATATATGAATATCACACTAATCCGCAACGCAACCTTATGGATCGAATACGCAGGAGTAAAATTTCTGATTGATCCGATGCTGAGTGATGCTCGCCTAAATCCACCAGTTCCCAATACGGAAAACACTCTCCGCAATCCGCTGGTTCCCTTGCCACCACAATGGCAGACGCTTGGACAGCCTGACGTGGTCATCGTCACGCATTTGCATCTGGATCATTGGGACCCGGCAGCAGTACGCTGGCTGGACAAACAGCTTCCCGTCTTCTGCCAGCCCGGAAATGAAGAACAAATCATGGCTGACGGTTTTACACAGGTTACTCCGATTTCGGTGGCTGTTTCTGTGGGAGAAATTGAGATCAACCGTACTGCTGGACATCACGGTACTGGAGAAATAGGGGAGCAGATGGGACCCGTATCCAGCTTTGTATTTCAGGCTCCAGGTGAGCCTGTCGTCTACGTGGCCGGGGATACCATTTGGTGCAGTGAAGTCGCGGAAGCACTGGATAAATACCGCCCAGACTGGACGATCGTAAACGCTGGAGGAGCGCGGTTTACAGTGGGCGATCCCATTATTATGACTGCCCAAGATGTAACAGTTGTTGCACAGCATGCCCCTTACACCCAAGTCGTTGCTGTCCATATGGAAGCCATCAACCATTGTGTACTGACTCGCTCCGAGCTTACGGAACATATCCATCGTGAAGGTCTGGAGAAGCGCGTCCATATTCCGGCAGATGGAGCGACGATTTCGGCATAAGGCGATAATTCCCGATTCACCGTTTGCGCCTATTTCGAATATATTGGATTTCAAAACGCCTAAAAGAAGGGATTATTAAATGAATTGGCAATATCAGCATCCTTATTATGGTACAGAAACCCAATGTAAAGAAGTTCCGATTGCTTTTCCTCCCCAGCATCAATATAGACAGCCGGGGTTGGAATACCTGGTGGTTCCACGCCCTATCTTTGATAATCCAAAGTATATCGGTACGGGAAAGCTTCAGGATCGGGTGGCGATTATTAGCGGCGGGGACAGTGGCATTGGTCGCGCGGTTGCAGTCGCATTTGCCAAGGAAGGGGCCGATGTGGTCATTGCCTATCTCGATGAGCATCGAGATGCGATGGAGACCCGTGATGTCATTCACCGGCTTGGCCGACGTTGCTTGCTAATTCCAGGTGATCTAAGGCTTAGAAGCAACTGCTGTCTGGTTGTTCAAAAAACGATGGAAACCTTCGGTCGTATTGATATCCTCATTAATAATATGGGGATTCAGTTTGTGCGCGAATCCTATTTGGATATCAGTGAACAGCAGCTACGTGATACGTTTGATACGAATATTATTTCCTTCTTCCATATGACTACAGAAGCCTTGCCGTATATGCGGGCTGGGGCCAGCATCGTCAATACGGCATCGGTTACGGCCTATGTTGGGCAAAAAAATATGATTGACTATTCAGCTACCAAAGGAGCCATTGTCAGCTTCACGCGCGCTTTGGCTAATAATCTGGTCGATCAAGGTATTCGCGTGAATGCCATTGCTCCCGGTCCAATCTGGACTCCGCTGAATCCGGCCACACAGTCGCCTGAAGTCATTCGTACCTTCGGCAGCAATACACCAATGAAGCGTGCCGGGCAGCCTTATGAATTGGCTCCTGCCTATGTGCTGCTGGCTTCGGATGACGGATCCTACATTACGGGCCAAACGCTACATGTGAACGGCGGACAAATGGTGACGACTTAGTTGGGCTGGCTAATAGCCATAAGGCCTAACATACAAGCAAACCTCCAGCATCCACAAGTTAAGTGGGACTGGAGGTTTGCTTATTTTACAATGTTGAATATAAGCTTAAACTGATCTTTTGTTTTTGTTGTAAATATCGAAGGCAACCGCCAGCAGCAGTACCAAGCCCTTGATCCCTTGCTGCCAGTCAATACCGAGACCGATCAGAGACATACCGTTATTCAATACGCCCATAACCAAGCCACCGATAATGGCTCCAAAAACCGTTCCGATCCCGCCCGACGCCGAAGCTCCACCGATAAAGCAGGCTGCGATGGCATCCAGCTCAAAGTTCGTACCTGCTCTCGGCGTAGCCGCATTCAGACGTGCAGCAAAGATGAGACCAGAAATAGCAGCCAGTACGCCCATGTTGACAAATACCCAGAATGTTACTTTTTTCGTTTTGACACCAGACAGGCCCGCTGCCTTTTCATTTCCACCCAGCGCATACACATGGCGCCCCATAACCGTGCGGTTCATGACGAAGGAGTATACCACGATCAGGATGAACAGCAGGACGAGAATGTTCGGAATCCCCGCATAGCTCGCGAGCATGAAGGTGAACAGATTAATCACAGCAGCCACCACGATCAATTTGAGTACAAATAACACCTGTGACGGAACCTCAAATCCATATTTAAGCTGAGAGCGGCGTTCGCGAATTTCGTTCACGATAAACCATACCGTAAGTGCAATGCCGACAATGATGGATACCAGGTTATAACCGGTAGATGAAAAATCCGGCAGGAAGCCTGAACTGATTTTCTGGAATCCCCCCGGAAAAGGAGAGATCGATTGGCCTTCCAGCACGATCATTGTTAATCCGCGGAAGAGCAGCATTCCCGCCAAGGTAACGATAAATGCCGGAATCCGTACATAAGCGACCCAGAACCCTTGCCATGCCCCAATTAACGCTCCGACCAGCAAAGCTGCAATCACAGCGACCCACGCTGGAAGCTGCCAATCGACCATCATAATGGCGGCAACCGCACCGACAAAAGCGGCTATGGAGCCGACGGACAAGTCAATGTGCCCAGTGATGATAACCAGCACCATCCCGATCGCCAGTACGAGAATGTAGCTATTTTGCAGAATCAGATTGGTAATATTAATCGGCTTCAATAGCAAGCCGCCTGTCAGCACCTCAAACAAGATCATAATAACGACCAGTGCAATCATCATGCCATATTGGCGGATGTTATTTTTAAAAAGTTTAGTTATGGTTTCCATGCTTCACGCCTCCTGACTTGGTCATATATCTCATCAACGTTTCCTGCGAAGCGTCCTCACGGCTAACCTCTCCGGTGATCCGCCCGGCATTCATAACATAAATCCGGTCACACAAGCCCAGTACCTCTGGCAGCTCGGACGAAATAACCAGTACCCCCTTGCCTTCAGCGGCAAGACGATGAATAATCGTATAAATTTCGTATTTGGCACCCACATCTATGCCGCGCGTCGGCTCATCCAGAATCAGAATATCCGGTCCGGCAAAAATCCATTTGCTCAGTACTACCTTCTGCTGATTGCCGCCACTCAGATTGCCCGTTTTCTGCAAAATACTCGGCGCTTTGATGTTCATGCTTTTTTTCATTTCCTCTGCAACGACGACTTCCTCCTGCTCATTAACTACAGCGCCTTTCGCCAGCTTGTTCAGACCGGTCAGCGAAATATTGCGCTTGATATCATCCATTAAAATGAGGCCGTACTCCTTGCGATCCTCCGTCACATAGGCAAAGCCATTGTTAATGGCGTCCGTAACCGTGTTGTTCTGGATCGGCTTGCCGTCCTTAATCAGTTGACCCGAGATGTTGCGTCCGTATGACTTGCCAAAGATGCTCATCGCCAGCTCGGTCCGTCCCGCCCCCATCAGCCCGGCAATGCCGACAATTTCACCGCGGCGAATGTTCAGATTCACCTGATCCAGCACCTTGCGGTCTGCATGATGCTCGTGATACACCGTCCAGTCCTTCACTTCCAACACGACTTTGCCAATCTCGGCATGACGTTCTGGATAACGGCTGGTCAGATCGCGTCCAACCATCCCGCTAATGATCCGATCCTCCGTGACCTCATCCTTTTTCATATCCAGCGTCTCAATCGTCTTCCCATCCCGCAAAATCGTAATCGAATCCGATACCTTTGCGACCTCATTCAGCTTGTGGGAGATCAGAATGCAGGAAATGCCCTGTTTTTTAAATTCCAGCATCAAATTAAGCAGATTTTCACTATCATCCTCATTCAAGGCCGCTGTTGGTTCATCCAGAATAAGCAGCTTTACCTTTTTAGAGAGCGCTTTCGCAATTTCGACCAGTTGTTGCTTGCCGACCCCGATGTTCGTAACCAAGGTATTGGGGTTTTCACTCAACCCGACCTTGGACAGTAGCTCGCGTGTCCCGACAAAAGTCTCTTTCCAATCAATCACGCCACCGCTGGCGCGTTCGTTGCCCAGATAAATATTTTCTGCAATCGAGAGATACGGGATCAATGCCAGTTCCTGATGGATAATGACGATGCCCAATTCCTCGCTCTGCTTGATATCCTTGAACTCACACGTTTTGCCCTGGAAAATAATATCCCCTTCGTAGGTTCCATGCGGATATACACCGCTCAGTACCTTCATTAGCGTCGACTTGCCCGCACCGTTCTCGCCGCACAGCGAATGAATCTCGCCTTCCTTGACCTTGAGATTCACATTTTCCAATGCCTTTACGCCGGGAAAGGTTTTGGTAATTCCCTTCATTTCCAAAATGATTCCAGTCATGGGTTACACTCCTTTCGGTTGGATTCCTACTCTTATTTGAGTCCAATTTGCTCTTTGGTGTAATAGTGACTGCCGACAATATCCTTCTCTACATTCGTCCGATCCACCGAGATTGGATCAAGCAAGTACGCAGGCACTATCTTTTTACCGTTGTTATAGGATTTAACGTCATTCACTTCCGCTTGCTTGCCTTGTAAAATGCTATTGGCCATCACAACTGTTTGCTCAGCCAGCTTGCGGGTGTCCTTAAATATGGTTTGTGTCTGCTCACCAGCCACAATGGACTTGATCGAAGCCAGCTCTGCATCCTGTCCCGTAATGATCGGCAACGGCTTGCTCGCTGTTCCGTATCCGACCCCTTTCAGGGATGAAATGATACCGATGCTAATGCCGTCATACGGGGAGAGCACCGCGTCCAGATTGGCCCCTGAATAGTAGGCACTCAGCAGATTATCCATCCGTGACTGTGCCAAAGCTCCATCCCATCGCAGCGTAGCGATCTGTGCCATCGTCATCTGCTTGCTGCGCACAACCAGCTTGCCGGAATCAATGTATGGTTTAAGTACGGACATCGCACCATTAAAGAAGAAGTATGCATTATTATCATCCGGTGATCCGCCGAACAGCTCAATATTGAAAGGGCCCTTGCCTTCCTTGAGACCCAGCTTTTTCTCAATATATGCCGCCTGTAGCACGCCCACCTTGAAGTTATCGAAAGTCGCATAATACGTCAGATACGGTGTGTTGCGAATCAGACGGTCGTAAGAAATGACCTGAATCCCTCGGTCGTGTGCCTTCTGAATCACATCCGTCAGCGTGTTCCCGTCGACCGAAGCGATCACCATGACATTGACGCCCTTGGTGATCATATTTTCGATTTGTGAGATTTGGTTTTCCACCACGTCCTCGGCGTACTGTAAATCCGTTTTATAGCCTTGCTCCTGAAACAACCGAACCATATTCTCCCCGTCTCCTACCCAACGCTCAGACGATTTGGTCGGCATGGAAATGCCTACATAGCCTTTTTCCTTGCTGCCCGTTCCACTCTCCGCCAGATTGCAGGCCGAAAGCATCAGGGCCAAAACCAGAAGCCAAACAACAACAGCTCCCTTTTTCATATGAAGTTCCCCTTTCCTCATGTGATGCAGGTCATTTGAAGGTAAGGATTTTGCAAAATCCTCAGGTCATTGCTGATTAGACTAGAAGTTAGATAGCGCTTACATAAGTGAGGCGATGAGCACCTCTCTTTTTTTATGTGCAAACACATGGTATCATTCCAGGCCGGGGAAGGTCTTTGCAGGTTTTGAACTTTTTTTATAAAATTTTAACCTTTGTGGTGAGTGTAGGGAGACGGGATTGGATTGGAGGAGAATGGAGATTGTCGGGAGATCTACTCATATATTTTGAAAATACAAAAAGACTTAGCCTTCTTACGATTGGCAAAGTCTCAATTTGTTGAATTATTAAATCGGCTATCTAAAGAGTTCACACAGACCCATGCTCCAACGGAGCCACAGCTTGAATATTTATGTTATACGACGGAATCACTTCTTCGATCAACCAAAATTCTTTCTTGATCTTGGTCTGTCATTGCTCTGCTATATGTTCCAATAAATCTCCTGGTTGACAACCCAAAGCCGTACATAATTTATCAATTACTTCTAATGACACATATTCATTCGTATTGAGCTTCGCCATTGTAGCAGACGAAATCCCCGTCATTTTAAGTAAGTCCTGCTTCTTTATTTCCCTGTCGATCAATAATTTTTGAAAAGGTTTGTAACTAATCATCTGGTATTCCTTTCACATATGAAGTGAATTTTCTTTAATTATATGAAAGTATATTTCCTTTAGCAAAAACAACTCCAGCTACAACCAATTCTCATCCGAACGGAATCTTTACTTCAAGCAGTTACATGAACTACTATCAGAGGATATACAAAAGACTCAAAAGACTCTATTCCTTTTTGATGACGCAGACTTTTCTATTCAAGCTATTTTAGAGCGTGAAATCTATTTGCAAGGTTTTAAAGATGCTCTTCATCTACATAACGAATTAGATTTATCTTTAAATTGAGAGCCTTTTGGCTCTTTTTTCTTTTGATTCTGTCGTATAACGTTTCTGTATTCATGGCGTCCCACCGGTTTAAGCCCCGCCAGAGGCGGCCGCGATGCGGTTAGTCGATGCGGATGTGTCCGCTGGAAATGCATCCTTGCAGATGGCTTACTGCGGACCGAAGGAGCCGCCAGGCTCCGAAGCATGAATATAATGTTATATGATGCCGCCCTTTTTTAATAGACCCAAGTATTAACCCTCTGACAACATAGCTGTCAAAGGATAACATGTCACGCTGTCTTTTCCTTTTCGACCTTTTGTTTTTCCAAGTATAATTTAAAGTTAGTAATACCAGCTAGTAACAATTGTAACCCTTCACTTATAGCTTCTGAAAAATCGGGAAACTCAAAACTGAAGTTCCCTTCCTTAAGTCCTTCTATACCGAAATCCGTGATATCGGCAATTTTTTTGATTTCAATATCATTCTGAACTGTAACTGACAATGTCAATCGTTTTTGAAGCTCTTTTGCTATAGCATCATTGACTTCCCAGAGTTCTTTGCGATCTGATTTTTCTTTCTTTATTAATCCGAAAATAGCATCAGAAATTTCTTTTGGAAGTCTCTTATTTATTTCATTGGGTTGGACAGGACTTTCATTTAGGTGTGCGTGCATCAATGCAATATTTGACTTGTTGAAAACACAACTACCTGTCAGCAAGTGATAAATGGTACATCCCAGTTGGTATAAATCAGTTTCAATAGAATGTTTTTCACCCTTCCATTGTTCAGGAGCTGCATATGCTGGTGATTTGAAATTAACTACGGTATGTGTTCTAGTAGCAGCATCAATATATCTTGCTAATCCAAAATCGCCAACTCGTGTAACTCCGAATTTTGAAAGAAAAATATTCAAGGGTTTTATATCTCTATGCAAAATATTTTGTTTATGTGCGTAATCTAGTGCTTTACAAATCTCCCACGAAATATACAAGGCTAAGTAATAGTATGTTTCTTCATCAAGAATTGTCTTGTATTTCGAGACAAACTCGTTTAAGTTCATCCCATCAATATATTCCATAACAATATAATGATACTCAAATGAAATATCTGACTTTTCAAGTATGCCATAGTCAAGTACCGATACAATATTGGGGTGACCAATTAAAGAAGCGCCTGTCTTTGCTTCATCAAAGAAAATTGATATTGCTTGTTTCTCAGATCCCTGTATTGTAGTTTTTATCGCTATATTTCTATCAAGAAGTTTATCTCTACCAAGCCAAACTTCGCCCATCCCACCACGAGCAATTAACTCATTCAGTACATAACGATTATTTAATTCCATCTTCGGAAAAAACAAAGTATTGCCCCCCTACAAATGAATGTCCAATCCTACTATCAATTTACATTATTCATCATTTTTTGTATAGAGATTTGGTTTTTGAAGTTTCACATAACGTTCTTGAATTCACGAACCCTCACTGGCTTAAGTGAACGATAGCGAACGGGTCGTCAGACTCAGCCAGTGTAGGGTTGTCCGGCTGCTTTAGCTTCCTTGAAATCCCCCTGCCGGACCGAGGGCGTATGCCCGAAGCGTGAATTTGGTGTTAGGCGATGCCGCTCTGAAATAACCCTCAATTAGTGTCATTAGATCTTTGTAGTGAACTCTTGAATATATTTTTTTCGTTCTTCTCTATATCTTTCTGTGTAATTGCCTTCTTTAAATTCATTTATTACGCTTCTCCAAAAGGATATTGCCGTAATATTTTCTTCCATCTGAGAAACTAACCAATTCGCCTTATACATGTTAAATGCCATTATTGCTGCTTTACGACCTATACCTGATCTTCTATACTTCTGTAAAACCATAAAATCGTATATTACATGTGTTGGATCGGGATCAATATCCATATTCTCAAATAGAACTACCAAAAAACCTACGATTGAACCTTCCACTTCCATAAAAAAAGGGTTCCACCTACCGTCTCCCTCCCAATAAAAATTTAAGTTAATTTCATACTTTCCATTCCTATTTACATCTCGATTTGTGTATTTACTAAAATCATATTCATAAAATTGATACAGATTAGTTAATGTGTCTTTATTCTCCGGCTTAACCGGAACAAGTTTTAGTTCCATATTGACTCCTTTTAGTTTCGCTCTTCGCGGTTTCGCCTAACGTCTTATTTACGAACTTCGTGAAAACAAGGAAAATAATAAATCAAACGAATCATCGTATTTGAAATAGTCCTTTTGAATCATGTTTATATTCTATCATCAAATGGAAGAATATTACGACTGCTAACTATAGTTAAAAACAAAAAAATCCCTGTCTTCACAACAGAAACTTTTTTGAATAAATGATTCACACGGGCATCCCATCAATGACATGTACGTAAGAATCATCAAACGTTAACTCTACATAATATATAAGAGAATAGGTTTATTCCATGTGTACCACTTGACGTTAAGCTTCGTCGACATCAATTAAGAACACCCGCTCCTGGAATCCGCCTCGTGCCTCGGCTTTGTCCGCCCGGAGCTTGTCCAGCTCAGGTACATTCGCTCCATGTACTTCTGCCAGCGCTCGGATGACTTCGAGCATATCCGCTAGTTCTTCCAGCGCGTCCTGATCTTTGTCCGCTGCAAAATACTCCTCAGTCTCTTCACGAAGCTTCGTTCGCAGTTCCTGCTTATAGTCCTCTGAGTCTAATATGCGTGTCCGACATTCCTTACCCTGAGACATAATGATATGCGGGATCTGATCCCGCACTGCTTGTTGTATGTAGGCATTTCAAACAACACCCTTTCTGATATGAAGTTTAAAAATTCAACAATTTAATTGAACGGGTTTTCTTTAAATATAGACGGATACCGCTTAGACGGATCAGCTACGATCCGTTGTGACAGAGACTCTAGAATAGAGTCTGTTTTATAAAGCAACATGTCTACTTCCTCCAGCTTCATCGTCTCCCTGGATGCTTCTTCCTCTCCGGAAACCAGATAATGCATGGTACCCATAAACAGCACCATATCTAAACACGGCTCCGCATCCGAGCGAATTAGTCTAAGCAGATCGTTCATGGATAGACTAATGGATAAAGGCATGATTTGATTTCGATGTACATAAATGGCCTTCGCCATAGAAAACATAGCGCGATCACAAAGAATGAGGCAATTTAGCCATTGATTATGATCACGCATCATCTGGGCAAGCTGCATTTGGTATTGGGCAAGCTTTTGAAAATCCATCATGCAATTCAATATGTTGGTGTCACTATACTTAGGCAATTTGAAATCAGCTTCACTATGTAGTTGGTTGCTTAAGGAGTAGTGTTTCATGGGGGAATCAACTCCTGATTTAGAATTTCATAAATAAGGGTTTTGCAAAATCCTGAAACAAATGTGAGCAACGTAGCATATCATTAGACCACTAAAATGTATAATTTTCTAGCTATCGGACAAGCTTCATAATGAATATTACTATATAGTAGTTTTTAATTCAATTTACTTACTAACGCATATTAATTAGATGTAACTCTTTCTCTACACTTCTAACTATAGAGAGGTGTATTCATGTCAGAACTATTAGAATTAGTCGGTACACGTATTCGAGATATTCGAAAGTCTAAAGGGCTTTCCCAAGAAGCTTTAGCCGAAAAAGCAGGTTTCAATTCGAGTTATATTGGTTTCATCGAGCGTGCGGAGAGAAATATATCTTTGAAAAATCTGGAGAAAATAGCGAAGGCATTGAACGTGGGCGTCTATCAATTGCTTACATATGTGAAGGAAAATGATGAGCTTACCGAAGAAGATTCGAGTATAAAAGCCATTTTGTCTCTCCTAAGAACTCGTGAAACCAAAGATACTGAGCTGGCCTTAAAGATTCTTACGGATATATTTATTAGAATGGATGAACGATGAAACAAAAAAAAGGAACTGCACTCTGCAGTTCCCCACCTACCTCTTACGACAACGCCAGCATCGCTTTCATATCTTCCTCTGCGGTCGTAATTAGCTTCAAGCCAAACATCTCCACCAGTACATCCAGTACACCCGAAGAAATAAACTCAGGCGGCTTTGGCCCAATGCGAATATCCTGGATGCCAAGGCTGAACAAGCCTAGCAGGATGGCAACTGCTTTTTGCTCAAACCAGGACAGCACAATGCTGACAGGCAGCTCATTCACCGTACAACCAAAAGCATCCGCTAAAGCCAGAGCGATTTTCACAGTAGAACCGGAATTGTTGCATTGCCCCAAATCAATATAACGTGGAATGCCAGTATCTCCAACGGTGCCGTAGTCCACGTCATTAAAGCGGAATTTACCACAAGACGTGGTCAGAATAACCGTGTCGTTCGGCAAGGATGTAGCCAGCTCGCGGTAATAGTTGCCGCCTTTGCCTGGTGCGTCACAGCCCGCGATGACGAAGAAACGGCGGATATGTCCGTCTTTGACTGCCTGAATGATCTCAGGTGCCAGCCCGATGACCGTCTCATGATGGTATCCTGTCGTAAGCACTTGTTCAGAGTCTACATCTGCGGCTGGCAGAGCCAACGCGCGTTCAATCAGTGGAGAGAAATCGTCGTTCACAATTTTGGCAACACCCTCCAGCCCTGCTACTTCATAAGAGAAGAAGCGGTCTGCATATGTGCCTTTAATCGGCATAACACAGTTCGTCGTAGCAAGAATCGCCCCTGGGAATTCCTCGAACAATCTGCGTTGATCGTACCAGGCCTTGCCGATATTGCCCTTGAGATGTGCATATTTCTTCAACGCCGGATAACCGTGGGCAGGCAGCATCTCCGAGTGAGTGTAGATATTGATGCCCTTTCCTTCGGTCTGACGCAGTAATTCTTCCAGCGCGTACAGATTATGTCCGGTCACGACGATGCATTGACCTTCGATTTTATTTTGGCTGACGGTAATCGGCTGTGGAATGCCAAAACGATCCGTATGCGCACGATCCAGCACATCCATGATCCGTACAGCTGCATTTCCGACCTTCATCGCCATTTCCAAATGCTCTTGTACATTAAAGTTAGAATTGGTTAAGGTCATATATAACGCTTCATGCGTGATCCGATCCACCTCAGGATCGGTATATCCCAACTGACGTGCATGTGTGGCATAGGCAGCAATCCCTTTTAATGCAAAAATCATTGTATCCTGCAAGCTCGCTACTGTCTCATTTTTTCCGCACACCCCAATGACTTTACACCCGCCACTCGGCGTCTGTTCACACTGATAACAAAACATATCGTTTTCCTCCAAATATTGATAGATATTTGTTCGTTATCTACAGCGTAACAAACCCCTGAACGTGCGGGTGTGATTACACACACACTTTTTAGCACAGATTATCATGAGAGGGCGCAAGGCAATTCCGCAATCCAACATTCCTATTCCGACGAATTTTCCTGAATTCCCCCGCCCTTACGGTACTGCACAGGCGACACGCCCATGGTTTTTTTAAAAGCAGTGCTAAAATAGTGCTGACTATCGTATCCCGTACGTTCTGCTATATCAAGCACAGACAACGTCGTAGAGTCCAGTAGCTGCACTGCTTTGCGGATACGGGCACGCGTGACGAGGGTCACGAAGCTGTCGTTGAGCTCCTTTTTGAGCACACGGCTAAGATATACAGCCGATACCTGTAGCCGCGAGGCAAGAGCTTCCAGCGTCAGCTCGCGATCGGCATAACCTTCCTGAATAAGCTGCCGTGCCCGGCGTACGATGGGAGATAGCTGCGCTTCACCGTACACCCGATCCCGGCTCACCCGGTACGCATTGATTGCGCCTTCCAGCCCACCCTCGTTGGACTCCACATGGGTGTGAACCGCTATATTCAGGTAGCCTCCAATGGCCTGCTCTATAGAAGCGCCGATCGTCTCGGGTGCCTCCTGCCACAGGCATATGCCGATCAGCCCGTTCGCATCGCGAAACAACACATGCGATCGGTCCTCCAGCAGTTCGCCAATAATATTTTCAGCGGCGAAAAGAAACAACTGGCGGTCATTCTCACGCATAATCGTCTGCCGTGCTTCTGCTGCAGGCCACCGTACCGCGCCGATTTGAACAGGTGGCCGGGATGGAAGACGTAAAAACGCCAACTGCTCCATGACGTCTTTTCCCGTGTGCTGTCCTTCCAGCCATTCCAGACAAAACCGCTGACGCAGCAGCGGAATATTCCGTTCAATCTGCCCGGCAGCTTGTTCTACATAGGCGGCGCGTTTGTGCTCCTCGTCCAGTCGCTGACGAAGCCGTGACAATGCAGCGTGAAGCTGATCCGCATTTACCGGCTTCAGAATATAATCTTCTACGCCAAGCCGGACAGCTTCCTGTGCATAAGCAAATTCATCATGCCCGGAAATGATCAGGCAACGGCACTCCGAGCGTCCTTCCCGCAGCCGCCGAATCAGTTCAATTCCATCCATGAATGGCATATTCATATCGACCAGCACGATGTCGATGCTAAGCTGACCAACCAGTTCCAGCGCTTCTTCACCGTCCTCGGCCTCTGCTACAACCTCCATGCCCAGAGCCGTCCAGTCTAGGCAGTCCCGAATCCCCTCACGAATGATCGGCTCATCATCTGCGATCAATACTTGATAACGTTTAGCCGTGGCTATGCTTACTTCTGGTATGGCTTGGTCAATCAGACTCGCCGTTGTCGCGTTGTCTGTTCCCTTGGATTTCGTCATCCTGACCCTCTCCTTTGTCATAAGGCTTCTTCAGTTGCGCCATATCCAGCAGCAACGGATGAGTGATTGTAACGCAGGTACCTGTCCCTTCTTTACTGTCCAATGTAATTCCATATTCCTCGCTAAAAGACAATCGGATACGCGCTTGTACATTCAGCATGCCGTAGCTTCTGCCATTTGTACGAACTTCCTTTTGTTTCCGTCTTCCTTCCATCGCCTCCAGCGGTATTTCCAGCCATTCACGCAGCTCACACAGACGCTCCGCCGTCATCCCTGCACCGTCGTCACGTACCGTCAGCAGCAGCTTGCCGTCCTCGGCTTTAGCTTCTACGCAAATCGTGCCTGGACCACGTCTGGCCTTAATGCCGTGGTAAATCGCATTTTCCACCACAGGCTGAAGCATAAGCTTCAACACAAACAGATCCTTTAGCCCGTCGGGTACATTTAATTCCCAGCGAATTCGGTCACGATAACGGGTTTGCTGGATTTGCATATAGCTTGAGATATGCTCAATCTCAGAGCTCAGTGGAATAAAGTCATCCCCTTTGCTCAGTCCAAGGCGGAACAATCTCGATAACGCCCCCACCATATCGGATACCTCGTCTGCTCCATTTTTTCGGGCCATCCAATGAATGGTATCTAGCGTATTGTATAGAAAATGCGGTTTAATATGCTCTTGAAGACTGCGTAGTTCGGCATCCCGTTTTTGTCGTTCCCTCAGTTCGCTAAGCGACATGAGACAGCGGATTTGCTCCAGCATCCGGTTAAAGCTCCGGCCCAGCATTCCGATTTCATCCCCGCGCTCACTCCATTGGCGAACCGTAAGATCCCCCGTCTCTGCCGTACGCATATAAGACATAAGCCGGAAAATTGGCTGCGCGATAGAACTGGACAATCGCAAGGATGCCGTTAAGCCAAACAGACATACAATGAAAACAAAACAGACAACGTAGAACTGAATTTGCCGCACTTCCAGTGTAGATTCGCGTGCCGGGAATACTCCCACGGTTCTCCAGCCCGTGAACTCGGAAGCCTGGAACATGAACAGCAATTCCCTGCCTCCGGCTTCACGGGTAAACATCCCGCTATCCTCTGGCCCGAACCATTGCGACGGAATGCGCTCAATCAAAGGCATATCTGGCATATATACACTGCGTCCCTTGGCATCTGTCACCATGACATACCCGCTTTTGCCCAAGGTTACATCTCTGGCAGCTTGCGACACAGCCCGCAGCTTGAGATCAATCATAATTACACCCAGTACATGTCCTGTCTCCGAATCCGTGACCGAACGGACGACAGAGACAATTTCACTGTCCTTGTACCGGACATGAGTGGTCACATTACGGTGACTTGGCTGTCCCAGCACAGTGAATATCCCTGCATGCTGCGCCGCCTGTGTGTACCAGTCTTCTTCCGTCAGGCTGCGTGTGCTTCGAGCATACATTTCATTGCTGATATAATCTCCTTTTTCGTTCACGATCAGAATCCCGGCAATTTCAGGATATAACGTGGTAAAACCCTGCAAAAATTGCTTCATTTCATACAAGGTATCCTGCTCCTGTACGGAACTTACAACCTGCTTGGAGCCGGGAGCCTGGTTAAGGAGAGGCTTCTGTGCTTGCTCCGCCTGACTTTCTGGCATCACACTACTCGTATGACCCGCGTGACCATCAGCCAGCGTCCGTCCTTTCCAAAACTCCCCAATTTCAGGGTTAAAGGCAATCAGATACGTCATGTTCTGTAAATTTTCCATTTTGGTATCGAGTGCTTCGTTCACCTTGCCAATTAACTGCATCGTATGGTTTTCCACCTGCCGCTCAATAATCCGCTCCACCGTCCAATTCACAAGCAGGCCTAGTCCCAGTGAAGGCACGATGCCAAACAGCAAGAACAGCACCATGAGCTGATAGCGTAAAGGCATATTGCGCAAGCGTAACCTCGGCATCATTTGATGCATCCCTAAGTGGATGCTCTTCCAATATTTATTTTGCATAATAATCATCTACATTCGCTCGGGTGACGACGGAAATCCCAGTATCCACCCGCACGGGCAGCGGGGTGTTATCTCCAGACGAAGAAGGTGCAGGAATCGTCAAATGATGATGCAGATGGAACAGATATTGAAGTGACCAATAGCCCATATTCCATGTCCCTTGGGCAATCGTTGCCGAGATGGTCCCATCACGAATCATATCCAGTGTCGCTTTATTCGTATCAAAAGAAATAATTTTTAGCGGATGACTGCCTTTTTGGCTCAGTGCCGCCTCACCCACACCTGTTCCTCCGGTGGCTTCGGTCACAAAAATACCCGCCAGTTTCGGATAAGCCTTCATCAACCTTAGCGATTCATCCCTGGACACCATCACGTCAGCACGACCATCTACCACTTCCACCACCTTCATGGCAGGATACTGCCGCTGAATGGTATCGCGAAAGCCGCGCGAGCGTTCCTCATGATTTTGCTGCCCCGGCAGTGTCAGAACAGCGACTTGGCCTTCACGTCCCAACAGCTCAGCCATTTTTTCCGCAGCGGTCACACCCGCCTTATAATTATCCGTGCCCAAAAATGTATACGCCCGGCTCCCCGGCGCTCCAGCGTCAAACAGCACGACAGGAATGTCCGCATCCAGCGCCTTATTAATGACCGGGATCAGGGAGTGTGGATCAATCGCTGATATGGCAATGCCTGCGGGTTTACGGGCAATCGCCTGCTCAATGATGGTCATCTCCTCCTGTGCATCATACCGGGTCGCCCCCCGGTACTCCACCGTTACCCCCAAGGCATCCCCAGCATCCTCGAAGCCTTTGAGCCCGCTTTTCCAATATTCCAAACCGGACTGGAACGTAATCATCATATACGTTTCTCCGATGCTGCCTCGCAGCCCTTTTTCCTCCCAAGCTCCATTCAACCGCTCGGATTGTTCATATCTGAACACATAGAGAGCAAAGGCCGCAATCAACAGCATGTACACCAGCAGCGTTTTCTTCATCCTTCCTCTCCTCTTCCTATGCGCATCCTTAAATTTAATTTGCTTTGTTTTTATTTAGATTGTAAACGCAATCATATTAAATTGGAACCACTTCACTCTCCATACTTTCAGGTAGCGTTAATCCTGCACTAATGTTCCTACGGTACAATACCTACAATTGTGCTAGGAAAAACATGTGCGAATCTTGAGGAAAAGGAGTGATATGGATGAGCAAGCCGCGTATCGCAGAGTGGACAGAACTACGGGGTCTTGCCTACCTCGCTGTCGTGCTTCAGCATTGCATTGGCGAATATATTTATCGCAGCGACATCCAACAGCCGGATTCCGTTATGCTCGCGATGCTGTACCATTTGACACGTTTTGGCACACCGACGTTCGTTTTCCTGTCTGCGGCGCTGTTATTTTATAATGGTAACAAACCGATTGGCTATTCCCGTTATATTGGCAGACGGTTTCGAGATATTTATGTTCCTTTTCTCTGCTGGACGGTTGTTTATTGGGTATGTACTCAGAACTGGTCAACCGCGCAGTGGGGAAATTTATCCTTTTACAAAGGTATGTTCGAGGAAATGATCATCCCTGTCAGCGGATATCATCTATGGTTTGTGGTCATGATCTTTCAGTTTTATATTTGGTTTCCTTTATTTGCAAAAGCAACCGAGCAGATTCGAACGTTTCTACGTCGTTATAGCACCAAAAAGCGCAAGCAGCTTGTTTTGGCTGTCATGCTGATTGCTGCTGCGGCTTATGCGTTGCTGTTACAATGGTCCTACTATGACATGTCTGCATGGAGCGCTTGGTTGCCATCCTTTGGGCAGACCCTGTTAGATTACCGCACTTATAACTTTGTTATGTATTTTTTCTATTTTATGCTGGGCGCAGTGTGCGCCTATATGACGGACACCTGGCGGGGATTGGCCCAGCAGACGTTGCCATGGAATGTATTTGTTTTTATTGGTCTGTTCATGCTCATGGGTCATACGATGCTGATCCAGTCGGGCGATACGATCAATCTCAATATTTCTACCTATCTGAAGCCAAGCACCTTCGTACTGATTGTCTCGCAGTTGCTTTTGTTGTATGGGCTGCTACTTCATTTGCAAAAAGACCCGCGTACCGAGCCGTTTCGTCGTATGCTAAACTGGATCGGACGCTATTCCTTCGGAGGATATCTGGCCCATGCGCTCGTGCTGTCCTTCATATCCTTTTACACCCGTCCGCTTGCCCTAGGGGATCATCATTTTACAGCTACGCTCATTACGTTTGTCGTCGTGGCAAGTGCTTCTCTCGGTATCAGCTGGCTCTTTGCCCATCTGCCTGGCGGCAACTGGATTGTTGGCTCCAAAGGCAGACAGCGATTGAACTGGCGGCTTCATTTTCAGTTCCTTTCCTCCAAACGTGCTTCCAAAAGCACGCAGGAGCTTGGCTAATCTTCTGCCCCAGCGTTTCAGCATAGGGATTCAAATACCGTCAAAGGCTTTTGCAGGGCTCACGTATTGAGCTCTGCTTTTTTGCTGTCTAAGTGTGATGAATCATGTTCCAAACTGATTAACATTTTATGACATGGATATGTATTTTATTTTAAAATAAGTCATTATATTGAATAATTATAAGCATTACGTGGGAGAAATCACAGTTTTGCATAATAGGAATGGGGGGATGAACTCAGCATACCATCGTCGTTGTTAAGGATCTGGTCCAAAACTTGGTGAGGCTGCTTCCTGGTCTGAAACATACGGTTGAACTGATTAATCAGTTCATCCAAAAGTATAGACTGCTCCAGTACACAGGCATGTCCTAGACCATACTCTGCGTAAAGATTATGCATGTGTTGTCTGGCATGTTCCATTTGTTGAATTAACGTTACCTTTTCATCCTTGTTCATCCTACATACCTCCTCATGAATTTCATTTTAAGAAGGGATGTACAAATAGGCCAAGATCAATTTTGAAGCAAAAAATTACAAAAAGAGACCAGCAATAAGCTGGCCAATAAAATGAATTAGTACTCATCAAGATCCACCAATGTGTCCTTGAACTTGGATCGTGCCATGGCTTAAATTTGCAGTTTGAGCTGGTACTGTGAATACCAGTAAGAAACTAGTTACCGCCAAGCAAAAAGCCATCTTTTTGATCATTTTTCTCCCACACCTCCTCATAAATAGAATGGAACTGAGCTTGTGTTTTAGGTGCCGCATTTGTTTTGAAATGAAGAAATAATCCAAAACAATTGGCAATGAGTAATACATGGTTAATTGTAACAGCTTTTTCAAAGGCGATTAATAAACATTTGAAACCATATGTATATCTGCCTTTATTTAGGCTGTACTTGGCTATCTTGTACCAAAACCTTACGTATTCTTCTGTTAACACTTGTTGTGTGTACATGTCAGAAGAAGGTGACTCCTGATACGCTGCAATTTGCGATTCAAACCGTCGGAGAATATGATCTACATCTACATTATAGCGATTAGCCACTTCAAGGACATTCAATAGCTCGGCTAAAATCTCTTTTTCGGCAGCTATATGTTCTACGTAATCTGGCAGAACACTAATATCACCAGACATAAGCCTGTTAACATAAGTATTAATTTTCGCCCACTGTTGATACTTGCGTTTCCAATAAAGCGTATCAGAGTCCTGCTCTTTTACCCAATTTAAATCAGCATAACCACGAATATGCTCTAATGCTTGGTCATGGTTGCCTTTGGCATCACAAGCGTTAGCACACAACAATTCGGCATAAACTATGTATACAAACAATGGTCTGCTTAGCTTTTTTCGTGGCTCTGTTCCTTTTCGCTTGGAATTGTGAACCAGATGATATTGGAGTTGTCCTAACTGACCCATTTGATGTGCGAATTCATACACCTTATCCCACATGCTTAATGATCTATAGACATTCGCCAAATCTTTTAAAGCATCCAGTTGCTCTATCTCATCTAAGCGATCCACAAAAGGGGCGAATTCAATAGCAGCCTGAAGGTTTACTGCCCGATCCTGTCCGACTTTGATTTGGAACAAGCGATACTGGCAGATTGCCAATCGCTCTGAATGTTGCTGCTTTTCGCTTTCAGCTACCTTTTTGTATAGGTAAGCGGCTGCTTCGTTGTAACCGTCTTGGTATACATTTTCGGCGACTTCAAAGAGCGATGGCAGATAATTAGGGTTATCCAATAATAGAATTACAACTCGCTGCAAGCAGTCCAATCGCCCTAGCTCAATGCATCGGTACAGGAACGGGCTGATTTTTTTCCAGTTGAGCGGACATTCTTCAATGCATTCTTCAATATAGCGTTCGTAAAAATAATCCGGTGGTAAATTCATTCCCGCAGTAATACTATCCAGTTGGTGAACCGACATAGATCGATTGCCCGTCACAATACCACTAACTGTACCTACATTCAAATCGATCGTGTGACCAAACTCGGTCATGGTTAAGCTTTTGCGTTTTAGATAGGTTTGAACTTCTGCCTGTATCGTAGGTGTGATTTCCATGGATAAACCACCCTTTCAGCATCTTCATAGATTCCCATTTCAATAATTCATATAGTTTTGAAACTAATAGTATACTTATTGTTTTTCATTCATGATAATACCATCTTTTGGAACATCGATAAATACTTTTACTTTATAGATTTTTATTTTTTTATTAGGAGATTATTGGTTGATAGATTATTATGATAAGGAGAAGGTCACTTGAAAAATACAGGTATGACACGTCCCTTGGACACGTTAGGCCGGATTGTTATTCCTAAGGAATTGCGAAACTCTATGGGAATTCAAGCTGGCGAGTCTTTGGAATTTTACTTGGATGTTGAAACAGGATTGTTAAGTATGCGGAAATATATCGGTGTTTGCTGCCATTTATGCTATTCGGTTCAGGATTTAAGCTATTTCAGAGATTCATTTTTATGTAAAAAATGCATACACGATTTGAAAGGAAACAGCGTCATTTGATCGTCATCACAACTTTGGTTGAACATCTAAGAAGCCTCATTCGTGAGCATCCCACAGCCAAGCAAGGCGAATATGCTGAATGGATTGGCGTGTCACATAGCCGTATTTCCCAGCTTAAAAGCTATTGTAGGTTTCACTTCACTCGCATCCGAGCAAAACTCAATAACCAGTCGCTGTTAATTTCAAGGTGACTGGTTATTTTTTTAATTTGAATCCATACTGACCAAAATTCAACAAGTTAGATTACCAAAACTTATTGATATTGCTGTAAAATATGGATTTAAACTCTTCAAGATGATATATTCTGACTATATGTAATCTTCCTAAAGACGCTTTTAACGGACTTAAACTAAAAATTTGTTAGTGGGTGTATAAATGAAGTCACATGTTCTAATTTATGATGGTTATGTTAGTTTTGAAATTATGCTGGCAACCTATTTTATGAAAACCAAAGGGGATATTGTTACGATTGGAGTAACCAAAGAACCTGTTATTTCCTATGAGGATTTTAAAGTTACGCCTGCGGTAGCCCTTGATGAAGTGGCTGCGGAGGACATTCAACTCCTCATTATACCTGGTGGAGATAACACTCAATTAAAGACAAACAAACAACTTCTAGCTCTCATTCATACCCTGAATAATGATCATAAAGTGATCGCGACCATTTGTTCTGCGACTGAACTATTGGAGCTAGCAGGTGTTTCTCCTAAAAATCATGTGAGTCATCCATCGGGTCTGGAGATCCACAAGAATATCATATCTGCTAAACCCAATAAGTATGTAGATTTTGCAATCGAAATAGGCAAGATCATGAACATTTATACGGATGATGAAGATTTTAATGAAACCATTGATTTTTTTAAGCTTTTTAAAGATAGCTGATTCTCCTCACAACAGTCACTTTATGAAGGAAGTTGAAATATAAGGATAGGATGGGTTCTCCCCATCCTTTTTTGTCGTAAAACAATTCTTCTTCAGAAGACTAAGGCTTCAATTGAGCTTCATTTGAAGTTCCAGATTTACGGTCGAATGTAATCGGACCTTTACGGTTTACAAGCCGCTTCAAATCCACGGTCATTTCATTCTTCAATTTATCGATGAGTTGATCCTCCCGAATGCCTTTGCTTTTAGCAACGTCGGCCAACGATTTCCCTTGCCCCAGCTCTTTCTCTAACTGGACAGGGGTGATACCCAGCAGCCTAGCTACTTTCTCGTTGAGATGGTGATTCAAGCCGCCCGGCCTTTTGCCGTGTCTATGTCTATGCACATGTCCATGCCCGTGGTCATCCTGTGGATCAATATTCCACTGGTGGGCTTCTCCTTGGACAGAATCGTTGGGAGTGAGAGCTTGCAACGGATTACCCGATTCAATACCAGATGCTCCTGCACTCGCAGTACCATACATCATCACTCCTCCATATAGGATAGCAGCGGTCAATTTCCATTGTTTTTTCATGTTGTGGCCCCTCCTTTCATCCTTTTTCATCTATATTTTCTCTTTCAGCTTTTTTTATTCATTTTATATGTTTTTCACAACATTCCTTATTTAAAAATAACAAATTCTTGAAAATTGCAATCTGTTGTACAATGGCGGGTAACAACTAGAAGTCGCTACAAAAACATTTATAAGAGATGCGGGTGATGGCCATGGAGTGGTATTTTGCATACAAAGAAGAATTGGAAAAGGTATTTCGTCAAGCTGAGGAACGGACGGCCACATTTCAGGCTCCCTTTCAGCAAGAGGGGTTAGACTACCTGGCACGGTTTAATCCGTTGCGTGAAGACAGTACTCGTAATTACATATGCTATTTGCTTCCATTTTGGCTGCAGGAACTCACCGGACTGCCTCCCGAAACATGTCGCAAGCTGTCACTCGGCAACGTGTTCGTCATGGCTCATTATTTAATCCAAGACGACGTGATGGACACAGCAGCAGACAACCGTAAAACGCAACTTGCCTTAAGCCAGCTTTTCTATACCGAGTGCCAAAACATTTATCAGGATCTTTTTCCGGCAACCTCCCCTTTTTGGACATATGCCCGGACGTATGTGGACGAATGGGCCGTTAGTGTGGTATCCGAAGGAGCAGCAGACTATTTTCAAGGTGACAGAAATAAGGTCGCACTGAAAGCCAGTCCATTAAAAATGGCCGGAACGGGTGCTCTACTGCTCGCAGACCATGCTGACCTGATCGAGATCGTTACAGCGATGACGGATTTGACCCTGCTCGTGCTCCAAATGTCGGATGATTGGGCAGATTGGGCAGAGGATTTGATGGAGCATAGCTATAACTGCCTATTGTCCCATATTAGCGCCGAACGGAAGAAGCCGTATTGTGAAGGACTAGGACCACAAGAAATTCAGGAAGCGATTTATGTGCGAGGCGCACTCGCTAGCTATGTGAACATTGCGAATCAAGCCGTTCAGGAGCTAGAGACGATGGAGCCTACTATCCACGGCCTGCATAGGTTCGCACATTCCATTGCAGCAGAACTCAGCGAAGAGGCAGCAGAAATTGAAGGCGGACGCTCACATTTGCGAAGAGGCGGGCTTGATTATTGGCTCTCCAAAAATATGAAGTAATGCTAGATTTTTCTGAGTCTTACGTGGTATACTGACTAGGTAAATATAACCAATCGAATGAGAGGGTGATTTTTGATGGCTACTGAAGTTCTTCAAACACAAGTCATTCAAAAAGCTTGGGAGGATGCCAGTTTCAGAGAAAAACTGATGGCAGATCCCAAATCTGCAATTCGTGATGTGTTAGGAGTCGTGATCCCCGATCATATCCAAATCAAAACGGTAGAGGAAACGTCTGACCAGTTCTATCTAGTAATCCCTCCAAACCCTTCAGGTGTGCTTGCTACATCCCAGAAGCCTCGCTCGATGTGGTAGATTGGCACTTGTAGCTTATTTAATCTATACTTCTTAATCTCAGGCGGGTGGGCTCAGCAAGCTTCCCTCCGTTTTCTCCGAACGCAAAAAAGCCGGATGTTATCCGGCTACGGGGAAGCGGATGGTCGCTTCTGTTCCCACCCCTTTTGCACTTGTAAAAGATATTTTACCATTCATCGTTTCAATAATCCGAAATGTCACCATCATCCCCAAACCCGTGCCTTTAGTCTTATTCGAAAAATAAGGCTCACCTAGTCTGGATAAGGTCTGAGCATCCATCCCTTCACCATTATCCCGAATATGAATGACTGCTTCTCCATTGTCCACATAAGCCCATATATGAATATGTCCCTGTTCTCGCAGCGCTTCAATACTATTTTTGATAATATTGATAAATGCCTGCTTGAATTTGGAGGAATTCCCACGCACTTTAATTTCCTGGGGAATATCCAGCGAAATTTTGCCACCTTGCAAATTTGCCATTGGACTGATAATTCCTTCAATATGCTTGAACTCATCCAATATGGTCAACGTTTTGGTATGGTCAAACTCCGGCTTGGCAAAAGTCAGAAAATCGGTAATAATCGCGGACGCTCGATCCAGCTCCTCCAGAGCGATATGCAGATAGTCTTTGTTTTTACCATCCTCCTGCTTGCTCATCAACTGAAGAAATCCACGTGTAACCTGAAGCGGATTGCGCACTTCATGAGCTACAGATGCAGCCAAATCGCTAATAATCTCCATTTTCTCTGAACGTTGAAGCTCATTATTGAACATCTCCAGTTCTCTGGAATACCGAACCACCTGCTTGTGCTTTTCCGCCAGCCTTCTGCCCAAGATCGCAATCAATGCCAGGACAAAACCGAACACGCCCCATTTCCATAAAAACATATTGTAGTGTCCGTCCCGGATAAAGAACCAGCTGAGTTCTGCGATAGTGATGACTGCAAAAAATGCAAAGCCTGTCGATAAAATGATCGCTTCGTGGTCTCCCTTAAGCGCCATGCGAACCGAAGCAAATACCAAAAGTACCATCAAAGCTACGAGCAATATACCGAGGACGATTACACTAAAGAAATAATATACATCGTTGAGTCGCTCCTGTGCTCCTAAATTCACAATCATGATGATGAAGCAGAACAAAGAGTAGGCGGTTAACAATTTTCTGAATTTCCGAATCAGTAAAATCGAATTGATATTTTGCTCAAAAAAGAAGGCTAATGAAGGCAGCAGAATAAATAGCGCCACATCAAAAAGTTGTAAATACAGCTTGCCATAGCCGCGATAGAACGTATATAAAAACGGTGAATACGTTACAATCATCAGACCGATAGACAATACAATCGCACTTAGGGACAACCACATCGCCATACTTGGACGGAACAGGAAAAACGAGCAAATCAATAGCACCAGGGCGATAAAGATAAATGTACTGCCTAGTACAATTTCCAAGACATCCATTCTGACCAAGTTTCCCAACAAGTCACGATAATCACCAGTCATCACATTTCCGATAATGCCCAGTCTATTTTTGCTGCTTTCCGTCCATATGTATAATGTTTTACCACTGTCTTCTGGCTTCAGCGGAATCAGAATACGATTATTCTCATAATTATAGCCACGGTACGATTCATAAAAATTGGTACCATCCTTATACAGCGTAATGTGCCTGCCATAAATATTTTCAAAAAGCACCGCTGGTGTTTCATCATTTAACGAAGGTAGCTTAATACGAATCCAGGCGGTGCCTCTATTGCCTGGCTGCTTGAGTAGCTGTGTATCATCTTCAATATGCATCCAGACCTTACTGTGATCATTTACCTCATCTAAAGAGCCATCCTCGTCTTCTGCTCCCCATCTCATATCCCAGGAGGGGATCTTATACTCCCTTTCCGGGGTCATTTTGGCCGCATAGCCAATGTGGTCCAGCGACAATAGTATCACAATGACCGCTAGCAGAGCGGCGACAGCTTTGGGCACATGCCTCATATTAAGCACCTCAAAGTTACGTAGTAGGATTTACAAATTTGTATATGTTTTAACATTTTTATCTTCCTGAAATTATATTATTCTATACGATGATGTTCATACCTTCTTCATAATAAGGGTATCATGTTCTTTTTAATCATTATTTGTAAAATCTTCATATTGATTAATGATCATTTCCTGTTCGCGTCGCTCCATCTGCTCTCTAAGCCCTATCCAAGGTTCACATTCTTCATCCTCATAGATCGTCCAAATATCGGAGAATAAATAATCGCGTATTTCTACTATTTTTCCGGCCTGTCCGCCGTCTGTCCAATATAAACCATCCGGACGCCGAATAACGGTACGCGAATAACCTGGAGTAGACGCCTTTTGACCTACTCGGATTCGGCTAATCATCGGACCAAACATGTACCATTCCAATTCATATCCCTCCAACTCCTCTTTATCATATCACAGCAGTTACCAAAAAAACGCTAATTGGGAAAGAGCATATCTCTATTCGCATGATTTTAACTTCTTACAGACACACTAACTCTAAGTTTAGCCATTCTGCGGTTTGGGTAAGGTCGAAATAAGCAACAAAAAGTAAAGGAGCTGAGTTAGATGGCAAATCGCGACAATCAAAAGACTGGGCTACAGGATCATGATTTTGAGCCTTCCCTGCAAAATGCAGAAACAAACTGGGAGAATCTGATTGAGGGGCCGGATACTCCTCTGGAGGACGTGCCTGATGCCGATGAACTAACACCGAATAGTCCTGTTGATCCCTCTGCGCCTGCTGAATTCCTGCATGGTACAGATTTGCTGAACGGTACAGACGGGGATGAAGAAGAGCAACTGGACAGTGACGATATTCTGGATTAATTACTGCATATGATAGGATATAAGAAAGCGATTTCTCATCCTGCTATGCGGGTAATGAAGTATATACACCGAAAGGAGTTGACCAATCTCCTATGTATAAAGATCCGATGTCTCAGGCTGATATGGAGTACAAACGCTATAAAGCCTTGAATCCTGTAGAAGAGGATGACCGCAGGACTGCGGACAAGACTCATACGGATGATACCTTAGCCGAAGATAACCCACGAGGAGTCGCATCAGCGAAGCCCGAACCCAGGGATCAAGCAAGATGAAAGAACAGATAGGGAATGCAAAAACTAGAATCGGAAATCAGGGCTTGCCTTCTGCATCCACTTTGTTTAAAATAAGGTCAAATCTTTTGAATACCATGAACAAAGACATAGACGGAGACAAGTAAGCGTCATCGGATTCCCACAGAAAGGTACGTATTGCTGAGAGCGTACCGCTATCCCGCGTTGAAATTCACTCCCGAGTCGAGCCTTGAACCGACGACAGAAGGATTCATTCCTTTGGTCGCAGTAGAGGTTTCCGGAAGCCCCCGTTACGGGCATCAAGCTCAGAGGTTACTGCCGTCGATTGAATGACGTTGACGACTTGCATGTATACTTCTGTAATTAGGGTGGTACCACGGCATTCGTCCCTTGCGACGAGTGCCTTTTTGTGTTATTTTCTGCAAAAAGTCTAAGGGCTGAAAGAAAAAACAATTTAAATTCGGGAAGGGTGTACTGTATGTCAACCAATGAAAATTCTTTGGAGCTGTTGCGGGAACAGCTCGATGCTACAAACTTGCAATTGCTGGAGCTGCTGTCCCAACGCGCTGAACTGGCGGGACAGCTTGGAAAATTGAAAGAAGCTCAAGGAGTGCCTGACTTTGATCCAGTGCGCGAGCAACAAATGCTGGACAAGCTGATTGCAGCTAATCGTGGACCTTTCGACGATGCTACAATTCGCCAGTTGTTCAAAAATATTTTCAAGGCTTCTCTGAACTATCAAAAAGAAGAACACAAAAAACATTTGATTGTCAGCCGCAAAAATCAGCCGGATAGCACGGTTATCAAGGTTAAAGACACACTGGTAGGTGGCAAAGCCTCCATCATGGTTGCAGGTCCTTGCTCGGTGGAAAGCTACCAACAAACGCGCGAGGTAGGTGCGGCTCTCAAGGAAGCCGGTGTGCCGATTCTGCGTGGTGGTGCGTTCAAACCACGTACATCTCCGTATGATTTCCAAGGACTGGGTATTGAAGGCCTACAAATTCTCAAACGCGTTGGCGACGAGTTCGGGCTGGCTACAATCAGTGAGATCGTCGATCCAAGACATTTGGAGGAAGCGATCCCTTACATCGATATCATTCAAATTGGCGCGCGCAACATGCACAACTTTGAATTGCTGAAAGCTGCGGGTGAAACGAGAACTCCGGTTCTGCTCAAACGCGGATTGGCTGCCACCATGGAAGAGTTCCTTCATGCTGCTGAGTACATCGTATCCCGTGGTAATACACAAGTCATGTTGATTGAACGCGGTATTCGTACGTATGAAAAATGGACACGTAACACGCTGGATATTTCCGCTGTTCCGATTTTGAAAAAGGAAAGCCATCTGCCTGTATTGGTGGACGTAACTCACTCTACAGGACGTAAAGACATCCTGGCCCCTTGTGCCAAGGCTGCCCTGGCTGCTGGTGCCGACGGCATCATGGTAGAAGTTCACCCGAACCCGGCAGTCGCTTTGTCCGATGCTCAGCAACAGCTGAACATCCCTGAATTCCACAACTTCCTGTCTGAAGTTAAAGAATCCGGTTTATTCAAAGCGTAAAACTAATTTTGTGCTAAGAGTCATAAACCGCTTTCATTTTGTCAGATTATGATGTAGAATCTAATCAGGATTGTGACTGATCATGCAGGCAAAACCTAAATGTATATATGCTCGACTTTTGTTGAGACATATATATGTTTAGGTTTTTTTTATGCCCAATTCTTGAATAATAACAATACCTGCATGGTTATAATCCTAAAAAATCATCATAGGAACGTTCAGAGAGGGGAACAGAAATGAGAAAAAGAAAAGGGTTAAGCATTTTTGTGTTAGCTATGATATGTATTTTAATCATCAGTGGTTGCAGTGGTAAGTCGCCAGCCGTCGTAAAGGATGAAAGCGCTGCTCCAACAGAACAACCAGCGGGAAATAAAGTGGAAAATAAAGCGACCAAGGCTAGAACGGTTATTACTACTGACGGAGAAGTAGATGATATGAACTCAGTCATACGCTTTCTTCTCTACTCTAACGAAATGGATTTGTCCGGGATTGTACTGACTAGCTCCGTATATCATTATGCAGGTGATGAAAAGGCCGGCATCAAGCCATTCAGATGGACCGGAACCCAATGGGTAACGCATATGATTGATGCCTATGGAGAGATTTACCCCAACCTAATCAAACATGCTGAAGGGTATCCAAAACCTGAATATATTAAAAGCGTTACCAAGATCGGAAATATTTCAAACAAAGGTGAAATGGACAAGGAAACGGAAGGTTCGAATTTCCTGAAAACACTTTTCCTAGACAATGACAAAAGAGATCTGTATGTACAAACCTGGGGAGGAACCAATACCACAGCCAGAGCTCTAAAATCCATTGAAGACGAATATAAAAATACAGATCAATGGGAAACGATTCGGAAAAAAGTAAGTGATAAACTCGTTCTGTACATCATTTTGGATCAGGACGATAGCTACAATAATTACATCGCCAAAAATTGGCCTGACATCAGAATTATCAATGACCAATCTAACTTCTGGCATTTCGCTTATGCTTGGAAAATGCACACGGAAGAAGTAAACAGCAAGTTACACGGGGAATGGAACTTCAAAAACATTAAAGACGGTCATGGCAAGCTGCTAAATATGTATGCCTTGATGGGCGACGGCAATATCATCAAAGGTGAATTGGATGAAGAACAAAGAGGCAGTGAAGCCTACTTGAAGAAAAATCCACAATACGACAAGTATGACTTTATTTCCGAAGGAGATTCTCCATCTTTCTTCTATTTAATTGATAACGGATTACGGAGCATGGAAAACCCAACCTATGGTGGCTGGGGAGGTCGTTTTGGTGTCGTTAACGATAAATTATTTAGAAATACGGTGTTAGATTATGATGTGCATACGAAAAAATTCGAAGCAGAGTACTCTCTGATGCGTTGGTTTGATGATATTCAAAATGACTTTGCTGCCCGTGCAGATTGGGCTATTGCTTCCGACTATAAAGATGCTAACCATAATCCAACATTGACCATTAAAGAAGGATTAGATCTAACGGCTAGTCCAGGGGAGAACATAACTCTACATGCAGAAGGAACAGATCCTGACGGTGATGCATTGACCTATAAATGGTGGAGATATTTCGAAGCTGACACCTATGAAGATTCTAAGGTCAAACCCGCGCAAGTTAAACCTGAAATGCTGGGTGATATGCAGCTTGGGCTTCACCGAGAATTAGCTGAAGGCGAGAAAGTAAACACGATTGACCTGCAAGGTAGCGACACAAATACTGCAAGTTTTACAGTTCCGGCAGATGCGAAGTCTGGGGATACGATTCATATCATTGCAGAAGTACAGGACAATGGTAAACATTCTTTGAAACATTATCAGCGTGTGATTGTAACCGTAAAATAACAGAAGACAGCACTCAATAAATTAGGCTCATGGAATCATACTCCATGGGCCTGTTTATTTTTGCGTATCGGACCTCGGACAATCTCTATACACGTTTAATACTTTTTTCAGTCAAAGGAACATAATATCCCTTTCCATTCGGACCCATGGCGAATTTATTGCGAAGATGGATTAGATTAGGGCCGAATTTGGCCTCCAATTCTTCACGGAACTCATATAGGATTTCCATGATATAAATATCATGAATAATTACTTCCGTAATCGGCATTACAAGACCCGGGTGTAGCGTCCATGCAGCACGGCTGTCATCACCAAGTGAAAGTATGCCAGCTACAACCTCCCGGTCATCCACGCTAAGCACAATCCATCGACCACCGATTTCGGACGTAATCTCCTCACTCATATCATGGCGGTAAACAGTAGCAAAATCAAAGTTAAGATCACCATATGCTACAAGGATCACCTCAATTCCTTGCTGAGCAGCTTGCTCTAAGGCATCCCGGAACATCTCGGCATCCTCTTTCCAAATTTCCAGTAAAATTCGGTGTTTTGCTCCCTTCACGCCTTCATTGATGCGATTGATAATGGCTTCATACCCCGAAATATTCCAAATGTTCTCTCTGTTTTGAAACGATGCTGTGTACTGCTCCAAACTCTCTTGCGCCACGTTGAAAATCTGCTCTGCTTTGCGCTTTCTCTGGGCAATCAATTCATGTGGAGGAAGCGGCACATATAGAGGTGTATTTTCTTGACTTACCATGATGTCCCCACGGTTGACCATTCCCGACAAAACCTCGTAAATCTTGGATCTCGGTACTCCAGAGTTCAATGAAACGGCATATCCCGAAAGTGGAGAGCTTTCCAATAAGGTCACATAAGCTTTGGCCTCATATTCACTAAAATTCAAATCACGTAGAATTTCTAATATATTTGGTTTTGATTTCATGACGTCTTCTCCTCAATTCATGTTCTTCCTTACTATATCACTTCCCCTTGACAAAAACTGATATACAAATTATCTTTTTAGTAGCATTTTCATAGTAGTAACTATAGTAGCTACTATCACTATCATATTTCATAGGGGATGAACTCAGGGAGGATATAACTTGAACAAAGTCATAGCTCATCACAGCGAAAGCAACCGGATTTACTATACTTCTACGATTCTAGCCCTATTGATCTGGAGCACATCGTTTATTGCCACCAAAGCAGCCTATACGACGTTCCCTCCTCTTACCTTGGGTCTATCCAGATTTATCATAGCTTCCATCGTACTAGGTATCGTTCTGCTGATCAAAAAAGAACATGTCAAAGTAAAGCCAAAGGATTTGGCTACGATTTCGTTTAGTGGGGTTTTGGGAATCACTCTTTATTTTTCAATGGAGAATATAGGGGTTAGCCTGACGACCGCTTCCAACGCAGCATTAATTGTCGCATCGTATCCCGCAATTACATCGCTGCTTGAATTTATTTTGTATAAAGTCAAATTATCCAAATATAAAGTCTGCGGCATAGCACTGGCCATGATCGGGGTATATTTCTTAACCTCCGTTGGCGAAATCTCGGATGGTAAGAATCAACTCATCGGAAATTTAATATTGATTGGCACCGGATTTGCGTGGGCGTTTTACACTTTCATGACGCGTAAGGTTGTGGACAAATATCCGCCGGTGACGTTATCTTTTTATCAAACCGTTGCAGGTAGTATCTTTTTCATACCGTTAGCCCTATTAGAAAAGGATAGCTGGCAGGCTCCGACAACGGGATCGTTTATGTTGCTCATGTATCTGGGTGTGTTCTGCTCCGTTATCGCATTTTTACTTTATAATTACGGATTAATCAAGCTGTCACCGAGCAGTTCCGTTTCTTTAATGAATTTGGTTCCGATATTTGGGGTGTTGTTCTCTGTCTTACTATTGCACGAAACGATTACATGGCGCCAAATCATTGGCGGCTTGGTCGTTATTATAGGGGTCTTGATGAGTGCGCATCAAACTAACCGTACCTAAAGATATTGCAGCCCTACAATACAAGGGCGAGTGGCCTTTTTAAAAGATCTCGCCCAGTTGGTTATATCTATGCAGTCGGCTTTTTTTCTTTTATATAAAAAAGGTGGTTATATTGATTGATGAGGTTATCCATAATTACAGACTGTTTGAGCACACTGGCATGATTAAAGCCATGTTTTGCTTGTAAAATATACAGCTTTTGACGGGCATTCTCAAGCTGTTGACGCAAAATGTCGTCTCTTATCATAATATATCCCTCCCTGTCATATGATCAGTGTAAAGGGTTATGAATAATATACTAAAAATAAGGGTTTGGGATAATTATCTAATTGGCCTATCCGGCAGAATGAATATTCTGATCCGTTGCGTTATTTTGGGCTGAAATCGGGAAAACGTTTTTTCCCTTCGCCCATAGCAACAACGCTGCAACCAGCAAGATGCCACCGTTTAATACGAAGATCCAGCGAATGGGCATCCAGCTACCAAGCATGCCGCCAATCAGCGGCCCCGCCATCGTCGCGAGCTGGGTAGCTGATTGATTCAGGCTAAAGGCTCGTCCGCGAAACTCTGGCTTGGTGACTTCCACAGTCATGGCATTAATCGCCGGCATGACAGACGCATAAAACAATCCATATCCAAACCGAAGCGCACCAAAACCAACAAAGTTGGTTACAAAAAACTGCAAGATGTTCCCAATCCCCGAACCGATCAGCCCAATCAGCAACACTTGGGCAAAGCCGATTTTCCCTCCAATCCGGCCCCATCGGGGAGCCATCAGCACTGCCGCGATGCCTACAGCTGAGAATACAATCCCGGAACTTAAAGACGCATGGCTACGGTCCACACCCATTTCAAGCACATACACCGTAATTAACGGTTCCAAGATCATAACAGAAAAGGTACTTAATCCAGCTAGAATAAGCAAAAAGTATAATGGCCGATTAGCAATAGCCTCTTTGATATCATCCCGAACATGCGAGCGGGTACTGGTGCCCTTGAAGCTATCCTCTCTAGCGCCAAATGTCGCGATGAACGCAGATACCAGAACAAGAGCCGCTGAGAAAAAAAAGGCATTTCGATTGCCATAATAATGGCTCACCACACCACCGATCAGCGGACCTATAATGCTGCCAGTCGCTCCAGCAGTCGCCATAATGCCAAGGGCATAGCCCGTTTTTTCTTCAGGCGAGCCCGTTCCGACCAGCGCAATCGCCGCAGGAATAAATCCGGAGAGAAGTCCTTGAAACAAGCGAACCCCTACAAATACATAGGGGTCTGTCACTAAAGCACATACCAGATACAATACAGCCAAGCTAAAACCTGATCGAATCAGCATCGGCTTACGTCCATACTTATCTGCCAGCGAACCCCAAAACGGGGCAATCAGCGCGCTCGCTAAAAAAGTGACTCCAAAGGCAATTCCTGACCATAATTCCAGTTGATCGTTAACGCCCAATTCCGTATTCAGAAAAATAGGTAAAAACGGAATCGACACGGAATAGGCCATGCTGCAAAACAATACTCCGATCCACAAAACAATCAGGTTTCGCTTCCAATATAGATGCATGCTGCCACACGTCCCTTCTGTTCATTCCATTATTACCCTCTAAATTAGAAAAGTCTACCGTAAACCTTAGCCTTTCATCGTGGAACAACCACGAAGAAGCTGATATAATCGAATGGAATGGAGATGATGACATGGCTAAAAAGAGAAATTCGTCTTTCGCTGCTCCTGCGGCTCAGGACAAACCTGCTACCTTAAAGGATCTGTTGAGTCAGGACGTGCTGAACAAGCTTAAGGCTCAAGCCAATGAAGCGCAAGCAGAACAAGACAAGCGTAAAGAAGACGAACGGCAACGTGCCCTTGAAGCAAAAAAAGCTGAACAAAAGAAGCTGGACAACAACTTTGAACATCTGTTGAATAACAGCAATTTGGACTGGCACAAATATAAATAAGCCAAAACCATTGCGGTTTTGGCCTATCTTTACACTTTATGTTATAGCCAGTCACGAATATGTTGTACTGAGTACAGTACCCCTACCCAAACTGGCAGACTGAACGCCATACCCCATATGAGACCTTTAGCCAGTTTTTTGTCTACCTCCATCATGATCCTGCCCCTTTCCTTGGGAATAGCAGCAGTATGGGTCAAGAATACGGCTTTCAAACCCGTATTTCCTTATCCCCAACAAAAAAGGTATGATAGTAAATGGAAAAGTGTTCTGCGCTGTCCCCAAACTATAAATTAGGATGTTACACCATCCAACCTTTCAGGAGGAATATTAATGAACCGAAAATCGATACGCCCATGGTACACATTGTGCCTGCTGGCCATCATGCTCGTGCTGGTTGCCGGATGTGGCACAAAAGCCACCGATGTGGAAGCAGCAAGCCGGACAAGCACCACAACTCCCGCTGCAACTAAAGACAAAAGCAAGGCTGTTTCACATCCAGTTGTCACGATTGTCATGAACGATGGCAAGAAAATCAAGCTTGAGCTGTATCCGGAAGTAGCACCGAACACGGTTAACAATTTCATCTCCTTGGTGCAAAAGGGAGCTTATAACGGTACCATTTTCCACCGCGTCATCCCCGGCTTTATGATTCAGGGTGGTGATCCGCAAGGTAACGGTACAGGCGGCCCCGGCTACAGTATCAAAGGGGAATTCAAGAGCAACGGCGTTAACAATACACTCAAACATACACGTGGCGTATTATCCATGGCCCGCTCAGCGGATCTGGATTCAGCCGGATCGCAATTTTTTATCATGGTTGACGATGCGGACTACCTCGACGGTCAGTATGCCGCTTTCGGTAAAGTAACGTCCGGAATGGACGTGGTCGACGCTATCGTCAACTCCAAACGGGATAGCAATGACAAACCTACCAAACCAGCTACAATGAAAAAAGTTACTGTAGATACGCTGGGTAAAAAATATCCAGAACCCGTCAAAGTAAAATAATCCGTCTTTCATAACGGGATAACCGCAACGACCTTGTGCATACGCATGAGGTCGTTTTTGCTTATCCCCTGATACTTTCTAAGCTGCTGATTCTGTGATGTAGTAAGAGTATATACACAAAAGGAAGCGTTTTCAATCATTATTTTTAGATTTTTTTACTGTTAAATGAGTCTACAGCGTTCGACAAAAGTTACTTAAATAAGCAGTAAACTCGTTTAATTGGATTTGGTCTCGACTGAACGGATGCCTTCCATCTCTTGCAGCAGTGACAACAATTCCTCCACTCCCTCTGACCGAGACAGTTTTAGAAGCATATGAACCATCAACTGCTCACCGTTATTGATGCGCTCGGCGTGAAAGCTGTGAATGGTCAGTTTTTTGTTCTCCAGCAGTTCTTTAATTTGAATCATTACACCCGGCTCATTATCAACCTGAACTACCACTTGCCGTGTGGACGGGGTAGCCATCTGATAAAAACGACTATGGAGCAAGGACTGCGCCGCCAAAATAAACAGCGTTACACCCGCGCCAAGCCCATACATTCCTGCACCGACAGCAATACCAATCCCGGCGGTGGTCCAGATGCCCGCAGCGGTAGTTAGCCCTTTGATTCTATTTTTTTGTGTAAAAATCATTCCTGCGCCGATAAAGCCAACTCCACTTATAACCTGTGCTGCTATTCTGGAAGGGTCCAGCGATAGGTTAGACCATACAGTCTGGTCTTGAAAACCATATTTGGATACCACCATCATAAGCGACGCCCCGATCCCGACAATGAAATGCGTGCGAATGCCTGCCTCCTTCATCCGACTTTTGCGTTCATAGCCGATTAATGCGCCACACAATCCGGCAAACATGACCCGAATCAGGTAATCCCAATCCCACATACCTTTTTCACTCCACTATTGTTTATGTTATGAAAAGATGTTGCCTTAATATATAATTCATGATGCTCCGGCAAATGAGCCGTTATACAGCTGTTATTTTGTTATTACCCAAATTTTAAGGAACCTTTACTTCATGTTCGGGAAGATTGCGGTGTGCCTTTCTTCCCTTGAGTAGCCACAGCTCTGGTGTATCCTGCACACCGTCTATACGGATACTAAATGTTCTCGATGGTAAATTACGTACACGGAGCAATAGACGGTTTCCGTCTGCTGCTGCCTCCACAAGCTCTAGCAGTGTTAGTGAATCATTCGCTAGCTTGCGATTCAAAGCGCGAGTTGAATCTGCGCTGTCCTCCCGGCTCCAAATACGCAGCTCATCTAAAGACGGCGTAGCAATTCGCTTACTGAAAGAAATAACCACCTCATCTTCGGCGGAACGTTCCGCCCTAAGAGGTACTGGAGGCTCATCGTACATGTAGCCTCCCAGATGGTATTCATACGCAGTCCAGGCGTTGTAATCGCCCTCCAGGGCGGTAGCCCCGAATTGCCGCGTCCACTCGCGGTCCCGAACCATCCGCGCGAGCGAACCGATATCCGCCTGCACTCCGAGGGGCAAACCCGGATAAGCGGCGCGTATGGACTGCGCGATGCGAGCATAGCCGCGAATATACTGTGGCGGCAGGCGGCGGCGCATCCAGTCTGGCCAATGGGTCTGGAGTACGTGCATGTCCGGGGCTACGCTCCCGATCATGGCTACCGCGTCCAGACCCTGCCATTCCCGCAGCTGACTGGGAATATCGCCACGCCCGCTCACAGCGAGCGACCATGTCGCCACGCAGATGTCCGGCCGGACATCACGCACACCGCCTGCGCCGTTCACCAGCTCACGGATGAGCCCATTCACGGCGTCCACGCGCAGATCGACCCACTGCGCGTACAGCTTCGGGACCTTCCGGTAGTAGTTCCGCGCATGCTTATCACGAAAATTCGGAATGTCCTCACCGTAGCGCGCGCGGAAGGCACGCTGCGCATGCGGCCCAATATCCCCGTACACTCCACTGCGCAGCCCGTTCCATTCGGGGAAATAAGGCTCCGCCACCTCAAAGCCGTCAAACGGAATATCGGTGACGAGCCGGGCAGCGGCTTTCTTTTTCCATTCCACATATTCCTGGGCAAAATGCGAAAGCCGCTGAAAACCATCATTGGGCTCGCGCAGCAGCTCCATGCGCCATTCCTTCCACGCTGGCGGCAGCTGGGACACACCAAAAGAACCGTTGCCCAGCACCATCGCCCACACCGCGATGCCTCTACGCTGGAAAGCAGCAACAAGCGCTCCATCCACTTCATTTTCACGCACAACAAAATAATGCACGGTTTGGTAGCCCGCAAGGGCGATCTCATCCGCTATGCTATCCCGCGACCGATTGGCGTAATAGGGAAACAACGGATCAATTTGAATACTGGGACCGTTCATGACCCATGGTTTCATTTTTCCAATTTGTGCTATAGCGTCTGACGATTCGGGTCGGTCATTTCTTTTATTGTCCAATTCGATCCACCTCCGTCACTCGCGTCTTCTCCGATACTTGCTCAGAATCTATATATTTGGGCTATAAGTTTCTACTGGTTCGCCTATGTTACCATATTTCGCAAATGGGGTGAAATACAGCGGCAACTGTTTCACCATCAACGTTCAGAGGTATTGGAATAACGAGTCAGGTTTAGCTTATGAACGGAATGGGAGGAATAGTCAATGGCAGAGCAGAGATTGCAAGGAAAGATAGCAGTGGTCAGCGGCGGCGGTTCAGGAATCGGTAAAGCAACCGCCATTCGTTTTGCAGAACAAGGCGCCAAGGTGGTCATGCTGGATCGGACACCTGAGCATGCAGAGGAGACCAAAGCAATCATTGAGCAGGCAGGCGGTGAAGCACTTGTGCTGGAATGTGATATTGCCAAGCCAGACATGATTCAGCAGGGGTTCGCTAAAGTCGTGGAAACATACGGAAAGCTGGATATCGTGTTCGCCAATGCAGGCATTAATGGCACCATGGCCCCTATTGAGACCATGGAGCTGGAGGAATGGGACCGCACGATGAACATTAACCTACGCGGCACCTTCGCCACCGTTAAATATGCTGTTCCATACCTGAAAGAACACGGCGGCAGCATTATCATCACCAGTTCCATCAACGGTAACCGAACCTTTTCGGGTATTGGGTTCTCAGCTTACGCCTCTACCAAGGCGGCTCAGGTTGCTTTTATGAAAATGGCAGCGCTGGAGCTGGCACGTTACAAAATACGGGTCAACGCGATATGCCCAGGAGCTATCGACACGAAAATTGATGATAACACGTACCCTACCGAAGACTTGAAGAAGGTACAAATTCCAGTCGAATTTCCGAAGGGCAGAGAGCATCCGCTGGAGGATGCTCCCGGTGAGCCAGAGCAGGTCGCCAATCTGGTCCTGTTTCTCGCCTCAGATGAATCATCTCATGTATCGGGCACAGAGATCTATGTAGACGGAGCAGAATCGCTGCTGCGTTAAGCATAAAGGGGATCGTTGTCCCCGTATAAGCTACTGCTCAGACATTCTTAGCAGCCTTACCCCAAGTCATTACTAGTGGAAAGGGCTGCTTTTGCATGGCTTTACAACTATTTTATAGCGCCCTGTCAGCACCATGCACAGCTCCTTTGCGAAGGCGGACATACAATCTGCCTCCTGGCAGCACCTCAAACAACAGCATCAGAAGAGAAAAGAATAGCAGTGCAATGACCTCTTCTGCCAAAATATAAACAGGGTATGGTCCCAAAACATCCAATATCGATGGTGTCGACGGCTTTCCGGTCAGAAACATGTAGTTGGCACCAAACGCACGGTCTACAATCCACACCATCAACGCCAAGCCATTGAGGAATAGCATAACTCCCCCTACACTCTTCCATGTCGGTCGGAGTGCTGCGATCCAGGTCATATATAGGGCAGCCAAAATAATAGCACTATGAGCTACGAAAAAATGGATAAAACGATAGTGCGGAAAGGCATAAGCCAAATTAGGCGTAAGTACTGCTTGGAGCGCTCCTCCAATTCCGGCAAACAGGACGACCGGATATAACCAACGGCTGCGGAACATAAGCATCAGGATGGACAACAGCAGTGTCACACTGCACAATTCCAAGGGCAATGATGTCTGGACATCCCAAATATGCTGTGCCACATACCATATATTCAAAGTCACCTCTGAAAGAATGAGGACCGTAATTAATAACCAGCGAATTCCCTCACTTACAGGCTTATTTGACCGAACCCATCCCCGCGTTAGCCACAGCAGCAAAGCACATACAATGAGCCCCAGTATAGCCAACCCATGTGACGGAGTAAAGGCTTCGAACCCTTCCGGCGCATACGCATCGAACCAAGACCCTGACCATAGCCAGTCCATAGAAAGCCCCCTTCGATTTCTTTCTCTCTTTGCATCTTCTATTTTATACCAAATAGTCGAATATGTTCTAGCCGTCTTTCTTGCTTGTTCAATACCTTAACCTTTATGATAAAAGATATTATATTCAAAGGAGAACACTCATGCCGATTAATCGCCGATTAATTACAGATCAGGATTTCAGCGAGGCACTGGAACGTCATCTTCGTGTCCGGGTATTTCAAGATGACCAATTGATTGGCTCAGGCGGGACGATAATCCGTTTTGACGATCAGACCATCGTTGTGCAGTCTAGCGTCAGTGACCTGGCTTACCATCCCAGAAAACAATGTGAATTTTTTGAAATTAAAAAATAGCCACCACACACCGGAGAACCATTTTGCTTCGTTTTCCGGTGTGTAGCAGCTACGTTTTTATGGGTATGCATCATGCCTCACATGACGTTTTTAGTTATAGTTGATTCCACGTGTTTTCATCATGAGTTTATTCGTAAGCACTTTCAAGTCCTCGGAAGAGGATGAAATTTCCTGCATAATAGCCGTCTCCTCATGAGCAGCCGTATAAATTTTGTGAGCACCTTCAGAGAACGCCCCTGACATTTGCTGGATACGATGAATCTGCTCAAAGGTTTGATCCACCCGATTCGTCTGCTCTGTTACGGCTTCTTCCATGGTGCGAATGCTTTCGACAAATTCACGTACAATAGCGTTCAAACGGTTCAGCGTCTGGTCGACAGAGCTTGTCCGTTCCGCCTCAGCACTGACTAGAGACGTTTGCTGATGCATCAACTCCACAGTCTCTACGATTTGTGACTGTACACGGCTAACGATAGCATTAATTTGCTGTACAGACTCCGTACTTTGGGCGGCCAGTGCGCGAATTTGGTGCGCCACTACAGCAAAGCCGTTCCCTTCTTCTCCCGCACGTGCCGCTTCTATAGAAGCATTCAGCGCCAACAGATGGGTCTGTTCGGCAATATCCTTCACCGTGCTTGTAATCGCTTCAATTTGTGAAGCTTCTTTTTCCAGTCGTGCAATCACCTGCTGTGAACGACTATGTGAAGCTGTCAGCTCACCCATGCCATCCATCAGGGATGAAAATACAGTCTGCGTTGAATCCACCGAATGCTCCATATGGCCTGACAGTTCAAGCATATGCCCCGATTTGCTACGCATCATTTTAAAATCGCCCAGCATTCGATCCGCTGTTTTAATTGATTGGGCAGATGCTTGCTTTTGCTGCTCCACGCCATCCAAAATATCTTCTACTACCGTAGACATGGACTCGATTTGCGCCGTAGCTTGTACAATAGCCAAGCTCAGATTTTCTGCACTTTGCGAAGTTGTTCTGGTGCTATACGAGATCTCATTGAACATATCTTTAATGTTCAACATCAGATGCCGAAATGCATCGTACAACACTTTGATTTCATCATCTGAACGACGCTCTGGAATGACGACAGACAGGTTGCCCGCCGAAGCTTCCTCTGCCGCCTTGGCCAATCTAACAATCGGCCGTGTAAGTAATTTTGAGATCAACCAGCCCAAAATGCCACTCCACAGGACACCCAATAACAAAATAATCGAGGTGTATACCCATTCCTGTGTACCATGAGCAAGCCAGTCCTTGAGTACAAAAATAAAAAAAGCGCTTGTTCCATAGGTTATTGCTGAAATCAAGACAAATGCAGTAACCATTTTCGTACCTAGTGACATCTTCATGTACTGTAGCCCACCCCAAAAAACTCAAATTTGATTCCATTTTACCATAAAATTGCTACATTTCTAGTAGTATTTTTCACAGACACCTATATTTATAAGCATAAAGATGCAGAGCCTTAAGTCTCCTGACCTAACTACAAAAACAACCTTCTATTCAGGCAGCAAACTGCGTCAAAAAAAGTGGACGAATCGCTCTGCCGCCTACGTTGCAGGCCATTCGCCACATCTGAAGCGATCTATTGCTTCGCCATGCCATTTTCCATCATTGAGAATAACTGTCATCCTTCTGTTCAACAATCGCCTTTTTAACCGCTTCAATTGTGTCTATTTGGTGACTGTTTTTTTCCAGTACAGTAAACTCCCATAATCCGCTGGTCAGCTTGTCTCCTTGCTGGATATCAAAACGTTCGGAAAGCATCCAACCGCCAATCGTATATACGTCCCCGGCCTCAATATCTGTCTCCAAGCGCCGATTGACCTCATGGATAAGCGCCTGTGATTTGAGTATGTAACGATGATCATCTGTTTTTGTAATGAGTGGTGTTAGCGCTGCGGGGGTTTCGGTATCCGTATAGGAAGGAATGTCTCCAACAATTTCCTCCATAATGTCCTCTAGGGTGACAAGCCCAGACGTTCCACCATATTCATCCACCAGCACCGCTACTGGAATACGTCGTTTTTGCATCTGAATCAGCAGATCCCGAGCCTGAACCGTCTCAATCACCTGAAGCACCGGATGAATGTAAGAAGCCATCGTTGTATTTCCTGTGCTATGCCCACGGGCCAAATCATGCAGAGCTTCCTTCACACGAATCATCCCGATAATACGATCCCGGTCCCCATGTTCAGCTACAGGTAGAAAATTATAAACTTTGTCCTCGATCAGCTCCATAAACTCGGCTACCGTTGCCTGGTGAGATATAGAACGGATGTGGATGCGCGGTACCATAATTTCCTGCGCCGCACGGTCGTCAAAATCAAATACATTGTTCAGGTATCGATATTCTGTCGGTGTAATTTCACCACTACGAAACCCTTCAGATAACGCCAGTCGAAGCTCGGCTTCACTGAGTGCTGCATCTTCTTCGGATACTTTTTTTAGCCCAAAAAGCCCCGTAATGACACGTGAAGAACGACTGAGCACCCAATTCAGAGGATACGTTATTTTATAGAATACCGTAATCGGACGGGCAAAAAACAATGCCATCGGTTCGGCAATTTGTATGGCGAAGGTTTTGGGTACCAGTTCCCCAACGACCACCTCGAAATAGGTCAAAATCAGAAAAGCCAGCAAAAAGGAGAGCACTCCCGTTAGTCCAGCTGGAATATGCGCCAACACAAACAGGGGATGTAGCAGCTTCTCAACTGTAGATTCCCCTAACCAGCCTAGCGCCATTGAAGTTAATGTGGTTCCAAGCTGACAAGCGGATAAATACTCGTCGAGCCGAGACAGAATATTTTTAACAGCTTTCGCATTTTTGTTGCCCTCTGAGGCCAATTGGTTGATACGAGATACCCGAACACGGATAATGGAATACTCTGAGGCCACAAAAAAAGCTGTTAAAGTGATAAGTAAAATAACTAGAATGATATTTATCGTTTCCATAGCCCTCTCTTGCTCCGTTGATGCCGAAGCAAGAAGCACCCCCTTTGACATTCATTTTTGGTTGGAACCATAACATAAGTAATGATGTCCATAATCGTGTATTACCCAAAAATGACAAGGAATAGACTATGTATGTCTTTGTTAACGAATCGCCAGCGGACTCTTTTGCACGATATCTATCCATTGATCAGCTATTAACTGGTGCCCGACCGCTGTCGGATGAACCCCGTCATGCAGCCAATAGGAAGCGTCCGCCTTGGTAGCGGCCTCGTTCAACATGCTCTGGAGCGGCACAAATACGGCCCCATATTTGTCGGCAAGTTGACGTACAATACGCTGGTAGCCCGTTATTTTTTCTTGCCAAATGTCCCAGCGCGCCTCGGTAGCTCCTGTTTTCAAAATAAACGGCTCACACAGCACCAGCCCGGTATCAGGCATCACTTCACGCGTCTCCTCCAGCAGGTGGCAATAGGCTCGTTCAAATCGGTCCGTCACCCCGGACGGCTCCTGCTCCACGATCCGCCAGGCATCGTTCACTCCGATTAGAATACTGAGCAGGTTCGGCTGTAGGCTAAACGTGTCTTCATTCCAACGAGCATACAAATCCGAAACCCGATCCCCCGAAACACCCCGGTTTACAAATTCCGGTTGTGTAGCAGTCAGTCGACTCCCGAGTGTCCCAGCGATCAGATACACATAGCTCTGACCCAGCCAATGGTTCGCGTCCTCATTCCGTCCCCTTCCTCCGTCTGTAATGGAATCTCCTTGAAAAAGAATACGTGTGTGTCCTGTACTCGGCATTTTTCCACTGTCCCCTTTCACAATTTCCAATAATACCCTTATCATACCCCGTATTCTCCGAATTGGAAAGCGGTTTCAGAATTTGAGAGAGTTATAGCCATTATGCAGGTGGATGGTGCTTCCCACCACTATTGCTTGTGCAGCACCATTCCACCTACTCCGTTTTTATGTTAATTTCTCGATTTCAGACCGCGCGGTACTTACACACCTCGCGAAAATTACAGCCGCCGCAGACCCTGCGTGAAGGCATCGGTGTAAAGAAAGACTCGGGCTTGGGTCGATTATAGTAATCATCATCGAGGCAGGACTTCATTTCCTCGATGTAACGTCCTACATTGCCAACTACCTTGTCGATATCCTCTGGTGTGGGGCGATATACTTCATGCTCTCCTGTCATCAAATACTCTACCCGTACCTCAATTTTCTCCAAAGAAAGCTGATAATGCTCCTGCACATAGGAAGCATACAAAAATAACTGGTCGGAGAAGTCGCCTTCCTTACCTGTTTTCCAATCTACAATAACCATGTCTCCGTTGTCTCTACGATAGAGCAAATCCATTTTGACATATACTTTTGTCTCATGTAGGAGCATCGTATCCCATTTTTCCACCTCAACGATTCGGGCCTGGCCCTGTTGCAGCTCACGCCAAACTGCGGTACGGTACAAATTGTGTACCACCGCGTGCTGTCGCTCCTTAATCCGGGCAATCCGTTCCGGAAGCACTTCATCATCGTAGTAAATTTCGGCCAGCATGACCCGATTTTTGGGATCTTGCAGCCATAGCTCACGGTGTAAGGATTCCTTGTAGCTGTCATTCAACATGCTCTTCATAGCGGTCTCCAGAAATGCTGTGCGCGGGACAGCCCCTTTTTCCATCCACCCACGTATGACCGATTCACACATTTGGTGCGTAATATTCCCGAATAAAATATATAAGTTGCTCAGTTGCTTAAGCCGATACAACGTAACTTGTTCTTCAGTGCCCTGTGCCGAATTCCAGCCATTATGCGAGCCGTAATAATGATAATAGTATTTGCGTAAGCATTCGTCGAACGTTTGGGCCCTTGATTGTGAATAGGACCAGGACGGATATATTGCCATGACAGGCCCTCCTTCATTAGAACTTCCATCTCTCTATTATAACGCATGCCTAAGCTGTATCGGCCATAAAAAGAACAAAGACTTTAACCTATAGGTTAAAGTCTTTGACTGACTAGTTAGTACACTTGCTACGAGTCCGTTCAGCATTGATCAATTCGCTTACATTAACAGCACCATCCTCACGGACGTTGACAACGAGCACCGGAGTTCCCAGCATTCCGCTGATCCACTCCTTGTAATCATCCACATGATCATTGGGAAGAATCGTCAAGATCACACCAGCAAAGCCGCCACCATGTACCCTGCATGCGCTATCACCAATTGATTTTAAATACATTTCTGTTAAAGCCAGTGCAACCGATACGTCTTGTTCCCGATCAATCCCACTCCTATATACGTTCTGTAGCCATTTCCAGGAAGAGTTGCCAGATTCGGTGACCAGCCTTAAGAAATCAGAAAAGCGTCCTTCCTGCAGCGATTTCACTTGCTCATCTACACGCTTGTTTTCTTCAAAAAAATGCAAAGCACGGAGCACTGCCCGATCCCCCGCTTTTTCCCTAACCATTTTGAGATTGGCGTACAGATTCTCGGGCATTAAGTCACGGCAAACAGAAGCGCCTAAAGACTGAGCCACAGCACGCATTTCGTTCGGCACCGCTGCGTAGTCATCCGTTAAATCAGCGTGATTTCCACCTGTATTTACAATAACCAGGGAATAGCCGTTTTGTTCAAAATTCCAATGGACTGGATTAATGATCGGTTCCTTGGGATTTTCAAAATCAATGGAAATCAAGCCGCCATATGCGCAAGCCATCTGATCGAGCAGCCCCGAAGGCTTGTTCCAATAGACATTCTCCGCATACTGACCAATTTTGGATTTAGCAACAGTATCTAATGCTCCCTCGTTATAAAAATGATTTAATATTGTGCATATCAACATTTCAAACGAAGCGGAAGAGCTTAATCCTGAAGCAGAGAATACATTACTCGATATATAAGCCTGAAATCCTCCGATGCGATACCCGAATTCAAGTAAACCAGCTGCAATGCCACGGATCAGCAGCATCGTACCGTCATCCTCCGGTTTTGGTGCCAAGTCGTTTAAATCAATGACGTATTTCGTTTGGTAGCCTTCAGAAAAGAAGGTAATAACAGGTTCTTCCACTCTAGCTGCTACAGCGATCGTATCAAGTGTAATACTGCCTGCCAGCACCTTCCCGTGGTTGTGGTCTGTATGATTCCCTCCAATTTCGCATCGCCCTGGAGCACTAAATAATTCAATATCCCCTACACCAAAATGCTCCTGATACGCCTGTATAAGTGATTGATATCTAGAGGTTTGCTCGAAAACTTGTTGTTGACCGTACATTCGAGCAAGCACCATCTGTCCCTCGCTGGAATTCAATAGCTCCATATCTTTCATCGTATATCCCCCTACTTGTATGTGTTTTCCACTCAGAATGATGCTTTAATTATCTCAATTTTTCCTGTGTAAAAGTATGGCACAATTTTAATCTGTAAGCGCTTATTTTAATCGCTTTTATGAGCATTTTACCAATATAACTAAAAAAGAACCAGCCCCTAATCCGGACTGGTTCCTGTATTTATACCTGATTCATTCCATGTAATAACCGTTAAGAAGAAGAAGGTGTACTTTGATTTCTTTTTAATCGCGTTTCAGTACATATTCTCCAGCATTGTTACGAGTTACAGTAGCGCCAAGTACCTCTGCAACAGATTTGAAAGGAACATACAATGTGCCATATTCATCCGTGTATGGAGCTTGTGGCAACGTCAATGTGCTTCCTTCCAGTACAGCCTGCTTGGAGCCGCTTTTCAGCTTAATCGTTTTACCAGTAATATCATCAATTACAGTTGTTTGTTTTGCAGCTGCATCCCATTTTAGTTCTGAGCTCAATTCACCTGTCAGTTCACGCAGTGGGATGAAGGCCGTACCTCCACGATTCTCCAAAACGTAGTAATCGTCTTTAGGATCGAAAGTGGTTTCTACTTTTGTAATTTCCAAATCATTTTTTAAAATATTGTAGATCGGAGAATTTGCTTCAAAATTGCGCAGCGTCGCTCCCGGAGTTAATTCAGCTTGTGTATTCAAGTCAATAACGCCGTTAGAAAGATCTACTTTATCGGCCGTTACACTACCATTGACGTTCCAGGCTTGAGTCTCGGTCAGAATGGTAAAGGACTTCACCGGAAGATCGTCCACATCTGGCAACGCGACTGTCAAGTCTGTCAGCGCTTTGCGAACATTTCCTTTTTCATCAAAATACATGTCGTTTTTCAGCACCGTGTTGGCACTCAGGACTGTTTTGATTTCAGGTGCCTGTGCATACATAGTGCTGACTCCTACATCATACTGTGCCACAGCCAGGTCCAAATACTTTTTAACCTCAGTGTAAGCCTCGTTGACCAGCTTTTCTTTGTTTTCATTTAGTTCTGTTGTTACTTTATCACTACCCTCAATAGCTACGCCGGAAGCGATGGTTTTAGTCACATCAATAGCTTGGCCGATCAATTCTTTTAAGCCAGCTTCATCCTTGGCCAGATTTGTCAGGAACGGTTTTACCAATGCAACCAGTTCATCACCGCGCAGTTCTGTATGGAGACGGGTCAGTTTCACCTTGTCTTTTTCACCGTATACTTCTTCGGTTACAGATGTTGCAGAAATGGTCGAAGGGTTAGGAGCATGCTTAAGCATAAGTGCAGCGGCTGTTTTGGTCAGATCTCTCACGTCTTTGGAATATGCATAAGGATCAAACCCAGCAGGCAGACCGCTCAAACGCTCTTGCGAGTTCAGAGATATGTAATAAGGTTTTTTGGCACCTTCCAGGTGAATAGCCATACCTTGGCGATCCAAAGCAAGCTCAAATGGCAAATTATACTTATCAATGTGTAAAGTACCCTTAGCGGAAGCAACTTCCTCCGATTGTACCTTAGCTTCATCTACAGTCACCGAAATCGAATTAATCAAATCTACGATTTGTTGATCTCCTTGCGTGATTCCTTCTTTTGGAGTTAATTTAAGAGAAATTTTCTCCGTTGTCTGCTGGGATTTCACATCAAGTGTTCCCAATAAATTTTTACTTACATCAAATCCGCCTACTGCCTGGCAACCTGTCAAAGCTACCATTAACAGAATAAGAGGGACGGCAATCCATTTTTTTATGTTCATATTAATCCCCTTTCAAGATATTTCCGTAATCTCTTCTATTATCTCAGTGTTAACACGCATTGTAAATGAGTAGAATAGAAAATAAAACTAGTTATTTAGGATCAATTTTCAGCCTGAAGCATCCGGTAAGCCAGGAGTGCCATCTCCAGACAACGACGTTTGTCAGGGTCTGCCAAATTCCCCTCTACGATTTCATTAATTTTATCCAGTCGATTATAAAGAGTCTGCCTATGAATATACAAAACTCCGGCGGTATCACGCTTGGAGCCATGACATTGAAAGTAGGCATCCAGCGTATCCAGAAGCTGCATATGATGCTCACGATCATGCGCAATCAGCTCGCCCAAATGATCCTGTACAAATTCTTGTAGAAAAGGAATGCGGGGCACTGCTTTCAACAATTGATAGATTCCGATGCTGTCGTAAAATAGCCGATCCTTCATGACCGGGACGCTTCGCGCGACTTCAATGACCTGATATGCCTCTTCAAAACTGCGGTCCGTCCCGGTCATGCGGTGCCTTACCTTACCAAAGCCTGCATGAATGCGCACTTTATCAAGCTGTCCTGCGGCATAGTTCTGAATATATTGGACCGTATGAGCCAGCACTTTTTTCATCTGCGCTTCGGAACGCAGCGTTAATTCCTCCTTGGCACAAAGGATGTAGCATTGACTTCCTTTCATCATCAACAGATTGTGCAACGCTTCTTTTTTCAATAGAGAACGAAGCAGCACTAATACATCCTGATTGATGGATTCCTTGCGCACCTGACTCGCGTCCTTGTCCTGATGCTCTACCTCGATGACTCCTGCCCAAAATAAATACCGACCCTTCGTTAACAATCGCAGTCCCATCCGGGTCTGGGCCTGTTCTTCATTAGGAAGCTGGCCGTTCAATACATCCTGAATCAGTTCATTTTGATTACGTAGCAATCGGTCTTCAAGAAACTGTGTTCTCAGTACCAATGTAGCGGCCGCCTTGGCTGTGTAATCAATGAGCAGCGACATTTCTTCCGTCGGCATTTCATTATGCAGTACCACACCTACAGCGGAAAACACCTGACCGAAGCATACAACAGGCTGAAACAAGACGGCAGTGGAATCATTCAGGTGAAACAGCAGGTGCCCTTCACGATCGGCAGTCATACTGGATTCCACTTCATTGGCATAAAAATCCGCAATATGGTCTGCCACATCCGGCTGGACGGAAGGCACGAATCGATTGGTATCAATGGAGGACATGTAGATGACCTGCCGGGCAGCGTAGTCATGGAGCACACGCAAGAGGGCATTCATATCGGTGCTGCGTAGGGTTTCCTGCTGAAGCTGACGTGAAAATCGCTCCAGATCTTTTAATAGTTCATGATGTCGGTTAATAAGTAGGGAGTGAATATCTTGTGTAATTTCAACAAAACGCACCGGCTGCTCAAATATGATGACCGGGAAGTGATGCCGTTCCGCCAGCTCCAGTATTTCAGAGGGGATCTCATGGATGCTCGTGCCCAGCTCCACACACAATCCTGCGGCTTCCGAGCAGATCAGCTGCTCCATATACTCGGCGCGCTCTCCCCCCTTCCGGATTAACCACAGGCCGGTCGTCAAGATCAGGTCATGACGGCTCACAAAGGGGGATACATTGGTGATTTCTAGCACATGAACCCAACCCACACGGCGATTTACGCCCTGTTCCCCCGCTGCCAGCTTCGCCCGCCGGAAAACAGGACGTTCCAGCACATCCGCAATGGTAAATGTTTTTTTACCTTTCATCGGCATTCTCCCTATGTGTATGTCTTTATGTCATTTTATATGACATATATTCATCAAAAAGTCGAGCCTTCAAGTCAGATAATCCGACAAAATGTATGATGCGAAGGAGTCGCACCCCTTGTAAACTGTACCTAATCTAACATGAATTGCATTTATCGGCTTGAGTCCATGTAACTAATCAGCAGGCTGCATACAAATGATAGTGCAATTTTCTAAGCTCGTTTGGTCGCATCCAACAGTAAACCATAGCAGGGGTAGCTGCCCTAAAACACGTTCAACAAACATTGATTCTGCAGCGTAGCTGCCCTAGAGAACATGATCAACAAACATTGATTCTGCAGCGTAGCTGCCCTAGTGAACATGATCAACAAACATTGATTCTGCAGCGTAGCTGCCCTAGTGAACATGATCAACAAACATTGATTCTGCAGCGTAGCTGCCCTAGAGAACATGATCAACAAACATTGATTCTGCAGCGTAGCTGCCCTAAAAACAATCATTTGCCGTTGGATAACAATTATTTTTAGGAGAGGTGAAACGAATGAAAATTGGGATTCCAAAAGAGATTAAAAACAATGAAAATCGTGTCGCTCTGACACCTGCGGGTGCTGCTCAAATGATTCAACACGGACATCAAGTGTTTGTAGAAAGCCATGCAGGGGTTGAAAGTGGCTATACAGACGGAGATTATGCCACTGCGGGTGCGATCCTTGTTCAGCAAGCGGCAGATGTGTGGTCCCAGGCGGATATGATTATCAAAGTAAAAGAGCCTCTCCCCTCTGAATACGGGTATTTTCGACCAGGTTTGATTTTGTTCACCTATCTGCATCTGGCTGCCGAGCCCGCACTGGCCCGGGCTTTAACAGACAACGGCGTGGCCGCCATTTCCTATGAAACGCTAAATGTGGAAGGAAGCCTACCGTTGCTTACCCCCATGAGCGAGGTTGCAGGCCGAATGGCTGTACAAATCGGAGCACAGCTGTTGGAAAAACCAAAAGGCGGTAAAGGCATCCTACTGGCAGGTGTGCCAGGGGTCAAACGCGGTAAAGTAACTATTATTGGCGGAGGGGTGGTCGGCACCAATGCTGCCAAGGTCGCTATCGGTCTCGGCGCAGATGTTACACTGATCGATCTAAGCCTGCAAAGATTGCGCCAACTGGACGATATTTTTGGCAATCAGCTCCATACATTGGTGTCCACCCCTTCCAACATTGCTGAAGCCGTGGCGCAAAGTGATTTGCTGATCGGTGCTGTCCTGATCACTGGTGCCAAAGCACCGCGGCTCGTAACAGAAGCCATGGTGCAGACGATGCAACCCGGTTCAGTGATTGTCGATGTCGCCATTGACCAAGGTGGCATTGTTGAGACGATTGACCACATCACGACACATGATCAGCCAACCTATGTAAAGCATGGCGTTATTCACTATGCAGTAGCGAACATGCCTGGCGCAGTACCACAAACCTCCACGCTCGCTCTGACGAACGCAACGCTCCCCTTTGCTCTCCAACTTGCGGATCTCGGTGTGCTAGAGGCACTTCGCAGAAGCAAGCCGCTGCTTAGCGGTACCAATGTCCTGAACGGACATATCACCTACGAAGCAGTCGCCCGTGATCTGGGGTATCCTTATGTTCCTGTGGAACAGGCATGGCAGACCAAAACCCTACAATAGAAAAGAAGCAGCACAAAGAACCATACACTTTTCCCAGTAAGGATTAAAGTGTATGGTTCTTTGTATGCTGCATCTACCAAACGTAGCCGCATTTTAGACGGCTTCTGACGAAAGGAACGTTTGGAGACGGCTATAAATATTCGTGATTTCTTCCTGCGACATGCGCACCAGTCCACTAGACGAAGGTGCCACAAATTCATGCATTTCGGGGATTAGTGGTTCAGGCTGAAATCCCCAATCCGCTTTGGATTTTTTACTATATTCGGTGTACACGCCTTTGCCGACAAAGCAAGCGACCTTGGGGCGGTATTCCATTAGCTTCGCATGCAGCTTCAGACGCCCTTCGGCGTATTCCTCACGGGTAATGTCCTCCACTCCCCTGGTAGGACGGGAGACAATGTTGGTAAAACCGAAACCCAGCTTTAGCAGCTCCCGATCTTCCGATGGATCGTATAAGCGAGGGGTCAAGCCAGCCCCCTCCAGTATGCGCCAAAAGCGGTTGCGCGGATTAGCGTAATGATGTCCTACCTCGCCGGATTTCAGACTGGGATTAAAGCCGATAAATACAACGGATAATCCATAGTCGAGATGATCATCTACCTCGTGTAGTTCTGTCTCTGGTTCTGTCATCAGGCCCCTCCTTCCTCAAACCATATCCAGCGGCTGCTTCCTCGTTGGCGGAGGAAAAGCTTCGTCTATTTGTTGAAGTTGTTCAGGGGTGAGCCGAATGCTTGCTGCCGCTGCATTTTCTCGTACATGCGATTCATGTACCGCCTTGGGAATTGCCCACACATCACCGTCCCGTATAACCCATGCGAGTGCAATTTGCGATGGAGTTACTCCGTGGCTGGCAGCAATGTCTACCATAACGGGATTCTCCAGTAGTCCTCGTCGCAGGCGTCCACCTTGGGCAATCGGGCAATAGGCCATTACAGGCACCCCATGCGTACGGCTCCAAGGAAGCAGATCATATTCGATACCTCGCGAAGCCGCGTGATACAGCACTTGGTTGACAGCACAGGCTTTGCCATTATTCAGGCTCCAAAGCTCCTCCATATCGGATTTGTCGAGATTGGACACGCCCCAGTTGCGGATTTTGCCTTGCTCACGCAGTTTTTCCATACCTTGTATTGTCTCTTCTAGTGGAATATTCCCGCGCCAATGCAGCAGATACATGTCCACGTATTCGGTTCTCATTCGGGTTAGGCTCGCTTCGCAGGCTTGAGCCAATCCTTGACGGTCCGCATGATGAGGGTAGGCTTTGCTGACAAGATACACATCGTCCCGGCGGCCTCGAATGGCCTCCCCGACGATCTCTTCTGCGCCGCCCTCCGCATACATTTCAGCCGTGTCTACTAGCGTCATCCCCAGCTCGAAGCCAAGTTGAAGCGCACGCACCTCCTCCTGCCGAAGGGAGGCTTTTTCGCCCATATACCACGTGCCCTGCCCAATGAGTGGTACTTCACGACCGTCCGTCCATGTAATCGCACTTCTCTTATGTTGACTCAACTACATTCCCTCCTTAGGAGCCTGGTGTCACAGGCTTGTCAAATACATGACTCTGCGTCCAGTGCTGACCACCATCCGAGGTGGTATATAGGATCGGGGCCTGCTCTGAATCCGAGAAAATAGCCCAGCCTTCCTTGGCATTGGCCATCCCGATTTGCTGACCGCCATAACCATCAAAGCCTTGTTTGCCATTGTTCCACGTCTTGCCTCCGTCATTGGTCCAACCAATCGTATTAGGCTTGTCACACGGTGCACAGTAGCCACCCATCAAAGCGGTACTGATGTTAACCGCATAGAGCATGCCTGGTGCTGTCCCTTCATTTTTGGCAACCTGATTGTCTTGCTGGCTAACACCTGGTGCAGGACCGCCGCCGGCAGTAGAATTCGCCAGTACAGTACGCCAGCTTTGTCCGCTATCAGCCGTATGCCAAAGCGAATACGACGTCTGATTCATCCCCGTATCTCCAACCAGCTCAATCCATGCGTTGCCCCGTCCTACCGATCGAATAGTTACTCCGTTCAGAGGCCCCTCGGTTGTCCGCGACATGACAGGAGTCCAATCTTGACCACCGTTAACGGTGTGCAAAATCTGGATCGAGCGATCTGTTTTCTGGGTTACTGCCCAGCCGTTTTGCCGATCATGAAAATATGGCTGTCCTACCATGTGGCTAGGCACAAGGAGCGAAGACCAGCTTTGTCCACCATCCTTGGTATATTGGTTGCCACTAAATCCTTCCTTGGATGATACAAAGTGTAAAAAGTCCGCTTGTCCTTGCTCAGGTACAGTCCCGACAGCTTCCCAATGCTTGCCGCCATCGTGAGTTGCCAGCAGTGAACCACTATCTTCCATAACAGCCCAGGCCTGCTCTCCATTCAAGGCAAAAATCTGTTGAACCGTACCTTTGCCTTGATACTGCACATTCCAAGCTGAACCGACTGAACCGGATGGAGCCGCGTCTGTTCGGGCAATCCATCCATTACCGCCGATCCAGCCAGATTGGCCGTCGATTAATCGAAGCGCGGTAATATTGTCCATGCGGACGTTCGCTATACTAGCATCTGTCTTCGTTTGCCCTCCTGTCTCCACTGCTCTGTCAGTGCTGGACGGGGATGTGCTGCTTTTGCCGTCAGAAGCAGTCTGCTGTTCCGGTGTATCTACAGTGGCTCCCGAATCATTGACTTGTGTCGATGCAGAATCCTTTGGTTTATTCTGAGCCGTTTGTCCTGTTTGTGATCCTGTTTCACAACCTGCTGCTACTATGGCTACGGCGAGTAAAAGCACCCAAACCGATGTTTTTTTCTTCATTTTTGTTCATCCCCTTAAGTTGTTGATATACTTGCTGCGCGGGTATTGTATTCACAGCAAAGCATATTCTATGTATTACCCTGCTGTATTGGTTTCACTCTTGCGGTGAATATACGATACTGACTGTATTCGAATCGTTATAGGATTACGAGTTTACAGGAACAAAGCCGCCTTTTTCAATGGCCTGAGTTCCTGCTTCGCTTTGCAGCCATTCGAGTAATCGTTGCATCGAAGCACGTGGCTTTTCGCCTTCGCGTGTAACTACAAACAGTTGGGCTGTGAATGGATATTGTTTCGAACGAATGTGTTCTTTGTCGGGCTCCACTCCATTAATAGATAAAAATTTGACCTCTTGACGATTATGCATCACATTTGCGAAATAATAAAATGAATAACCGAGCGCGTTGTGATCCTTGTCAAAATCAGCAATTGCATTAATCATCTCACCCATTATACCAATTCGGAGTTCCCGAGGCGGTTCAGCCATGTCCTGACCTTTCATCACTTTCTTCTGCATATATGTTTGGCTTCCTGAGTTTTCCTCCCGCTGATAAGCAACGATCGGCTGATTCTTGCCCCCTACTTCACGCCAGTTACGAATAGATCCTTCATATATGCTGCGCACCTGCTCCGAAGAAAGTCCGTTAACCGGATTGCCTTTATGAACGAGAAAAATAAACGCATCCCACCCGATAGGTGTAAGCTTCATTTGAATTCCCCGACTTTTCGCCAGGCGCAATTCCTCATCGGATGGACCCGCCACCAGTATCAGATCCGCCTTCTTTTCAATCAGATTGACATAAGCCTGATGTGTTGTGTTGAATCTCAGTTCGTGAGCCGCACGAACCTTGTTCATTCCGGTCAATTCATGCAGCATATCCTGTGCGAATGGAATGGCCGCTGTAGCGCCATCTACTACCGGAAAATCCCTCTCCGCAATGTACGGACGCTGAGGAAGCATGAGCGTAATCGTCAGCACAATGATGAGCGCAGCAGATATTGCAGCTACAACCCATTGCCATCTATGGTCCACCTTTCCGTGCTGGTCGGTCACCGCTGGATAGCGATCTACCCCAACACCGACTACCATGCCAGCTATGGGCAGCAGTGCGGTCAGCAGAAACCAGATTCCACCGAGCTGTGTATATGACCCCAATACTTCCAGTATAGGTTCCGCCCAAGCGTGATAGAGTGAAAAAAGCTCCCACGCTCCTCCAGATACTTCGGCAAGTTGGCCGCCAGATCCTCGTAGTCCTATAATCCACAACCACAGCCCGCATAATAAGGATGCTAGCCCAGTCAGCATCAGCAGAAGCTTATGCATATTGGACATATGCGCACTCAAAGCACCATAAGCTGCAAAAATGAGACCGACCAGCCATACATATAGCAGCAATATTACAACCACGGTTATATCCGTCACACCTTCATGCCTCAGCAAATACTGCACTTGAGGTGCTACAACCATACTCCAAATAATATTAAACATGACTGAAAACAATCCAAACATAAACGTACCGACCAGCCATGGCCAAAACCATGCTATCCGCACAGAATTGCCCTCTTTCGGCTTGCTTATAACTTCCTTTGGTTCAGACATGTACATCCCCCTATATCTTATAAATGAAATGAGTCTGTAAGCTATTGCTTCTTCATTGTACAATTATGGTAAAGATTAGTATACGAAAGGGTAGTAAAAATGACAAAAAGGCCTCCCCTACAGGATAGGCCTCTTTGGTATCGAATCTTCTCTATATCGCTCTGGCATGGATTAAAAAACGATGCTGCTTCACGTCCCAATAACCATCACGTTTAATATCCAAATACAGACTATACAGCTGTTCTATATATTTCTCTGGCTGGAAGTCTGCAATCTGCCATTCAATAACTTTTAAGTAATAGACAATCGCTCCAATATCGTAAAAGCGCTGGATCGGAAACTGTTCCCGCTGCTCTACGATTTCAAAACCATTACTTTTCAAACCTGCAATTGCTTGAGGAAGAGTCCAGTCCGCATACACGTAATCAGGTGCTCCCAAGCGGGCGTTAAGGCCTGCACAATCCAAGCCTCCTGCCTGTTGAGTCAAAAACGTACCTCCTGAACGCAAAATACGGTGCACTTCCGCTGGCGAAAATGACTCATGCTTGTTCAGCACAAGGTCGAACCCAGCATCGTCAAACGGAAGGGAATCGTCATCATGAATAGCCATCACGCGCACACCCAGCGGCTCCAATCTTTGCTTGGCGATAGGTACGTTCGGTGCATATGCCTCTGTCGCACATATGATCTCTGGAAAAGGGCGCAACTGCGACAAGAACTCTCCCCCGCCTGTTCCCATATCCAGCATCGCCTTCGAGGCATGCATCAACGCCAAAGCCTTGCTGGCATAAGACCAGTCCAAAGGCTCGCTCGCCACTCGTCCCGTGTCCGAAATGAATGAAAAATCCCATCCGGAAAATGACTGTTTATGATGATCCAACAACTGTAGAAATTCACGATCTTCTGTATATTTCATATTTTTTTGCTCCTCCACTATTGGACTGTACAATATTGAACTCTTCTCTCTGTATGTTCTACGTTGTATCACTCTGGTCTCTATTTATGTCCGTTCTAATGTGGAGGAGCTCTTGCCCGTCGATGAGGTTGTTATATGTCGTGTCCGAACCATCCCATGTTCATCTACCTCCGTCCATATTCCCTCTAAACCAGATACTGTCCCTCGTAGGAGCTTAAGGAACTGCCGGTAATGCCTTGGCAAGCTCCGGTGTCATATCGTTCGGAGTAAAATAGTAATAGCGTGTATGGGGATCTGAACTAAATAAAGGTTTGATCTTGACTTGAACCAAGTAAGTGCCTTTCGCCATATCTGGAGTATAGCTATTAGATCTACGCTTTTCCAGTACAGTGCTCCACAGCTTCGGATCTTCAATCGTTATTGCTTTGTGCTTTTGTTGAATGCTTCTAAATATTTTATAGTCTTCAATATATTGATTGGGTTGATAAGGCTCCATTTCCTGAGAAATAATAGGAACAGCCCGTATCGAAAAAATATCCTTGGAATCAATGATGACCTTATCCGCATACCCTTTTTGCTCTAGCCAATCTGTAAGCTTGTGATATGAAGCCGGCCAATTAAATGAAATTTCACGATGCCAGCTCGGTTCGTTATTGGTAGAGGATGACTCTTTATTTGTAATAGAAACATTCCCCAGAGGGTATCGATGTGATTGCATTTCGCTATAACTCATATTTAATACTTCTTCTCTGAGTACAGCTTCAAATTCACGAGTTTCTTTGGGATTGGTTAAAACCACTCGTCTTTCATTATCATCTACGGATTCGATATTGATCGTCTCTGCTTTTCCTTGCAGCTTATCCAGCTTGTATCTCACCGTTTTATAAGGCTCTGCTTCCATCACTTTAGTCAGTTCTGTCCGGAAAGGCTTCTCCGGGAATGTATAGCGGCGAGTCATGGTGGAACCATCATCCAAACGGTAGACTATGAATGCCGATTCGACGGCCAGGTTTTTGGACAACATTTTCTCGCCAGCTGCATGTGCACGTACGAGTTCTCGATGTAAATTCAGTACAGAGGCGATATAGGCCCTATCTTGGGAGTAATAAGCTTCTTTTTCTGCATCTCCCCCTAGAGGCTCCTCTTGCCCGACATAAACTTTTTCTACGGAGTGTGCTGTTGGAATCCGTCCCTCATAACCCAACCAACCTGAAATCGGGATATACAGTACCAGCCCCATGATCACACCGTAAACGACCATTTCCACCAAAGCACGAACACGCACAATTTGCCACGTCTTGCGGACGACCATTTCTACAACGATATAGCCTAAAATAGCTCCAAGTGCATACCCGAAAATCGACCAATTAGCTCCTCTTGTACCTGCATTATAAAAATAATCGCCTAGTACAAGCATGGCGCATAGTATAACCCCTGCCTTGAACAAAGGTTGAAAGAAAGAAAACGCTATAGCCTGAGTCGCCTTTTCGACCAAGCGTTTACGATACAAACCATAACTCAAGGCGACAAACAGCACAGAGATACCTAGATAGGCGAGTAGCTCCATGTAAGAAAAGGCGCGCTGTGGCAAGTTGTCCATAATGCGTACAAACGGCGATAAGTTTTCCCAAACATTATTATTGCTGCGAAACTCCGAGCCATTAATATATTGAACAACGGTTTCTCGCACCCGCACATATCCGTATAAATTACGTTCCAGAAAACGCCCTATCATCATGAATAGAAACTGAGGCAATAGCAGCAAAACATACACTACTACGGTCTGTAGCAACGATTGTCCCACACAAATCCCTACAAACACAGTAAAAGTAAACAAGAAAATCGTAAGGACGGACACAACCAAAGCCCACGATCCAACGTCATTAATTTGAAAAATATAAGGCAGTTCGACTGACGTGTTAACCCAAGCAGTTACTCCCGCAGTCAGCCATACAGGTACAAGTAAAAGAACAAGACCGCTAATTAAATGTGACGTTAATAGATGCTCTCTACGCAAAGGTAGGCTATGATACAAATCGGATGGCCCCTGTCGCTGAACAAAACGAAGCAGCATCACACCTGCCAGCACGGGTACGGTCATTAAAATTAATTTTTGCAATTCATTACCCGAGTTTGTGCTATCGAACAAGCTTTTTAAAACCACTCGCGGTTGTTCATCACCAGTGCTCATAAACAATGGCAGCGGTACTGTAAACAGCAATCCTGCCAAGTACAATAGACCGATCCAGCCATGCTGTCTCAGGCATTGGCGAATTACGCCGCCGCTACAGAAGAATCGGTTGGATGTCATAACCTGCGTCCTCCATTTCATAAATGAAAATTTCTTCAAGCGTCAACGGCAGCAAATCGAACACATGCGGCTCATACGCTTCAATCGTTTCTGCAATCCGCTCTCGCTCACCCCGGATGATAAGCAGCAGAACACTGCCCCTCCGCTCCTTATGTACAACCGAAAGTTGGCCACAGACAGCTTCCTCATGCATGCTGTCCCGAAAGGCAACCTGCACCTTATGCGTATCGGATTTAAGGTCATCCACCTCTTTTTCCAACAGCATCCGACCTTGGTGCATAATGCCGACATGATCACACATGTCTTCAATCTCACGCAAATTATGAGATGAGATCACGACGGTCATCTCACGTGCTGCGGTTTCTTGGAACAAGAGATTTTTGATCATTCTACGCATCACGGGGTCCAGACCATCAATGGGTTCATCCAAAACCAGCAGCTCTGGCATGCAGCTCAAGGCAAGCAAAAAAGCGGCTTGGCGCTTCATCCCCTTGGAAAAACGGTGAAGTTTGCGCTTCGGGTCCAGCTTGAAAATCTCCGTAAGCTGTGTGTAGCGTTCTTCACTCCAACTTGGATAAATGGAGCGGTAAAACCGGGCCATCTGACGAATTGTCGCTTGCGGGAAAAAATAAGGGGTATCCGGCAAAAACAGAATGTGCTGCTTGGCTTCAGGCTGCTCATACACCGGCTGTCCACCGATTAGCACCTTACCAGTATCCGGCCGGTAAATCCCGGCAATGATTTTGAGCAAGGTCGTTTTCCCTGCCCCGTTCGAGCCCAGCAGTCCAAAAATGGAGCCCTTCTTTACCGTCAGGGCGAGCTGATCGACAGCCTTTTCTTCCGTAAATGTCTTTGTGACTTCCCTTAATTCAATCAAGGGACATCCCCCTTTCCTTTGTTTGCATAGCTTCCACGTATATGTCGTCCACTTCCTGCTGTGTAAAACCGAAATGGACAGCTTCGATCATCAGTTTTAACAATGCCGCCCGAATCTCATCCCGCTTTATTTGTTGCGGCTGCTGCTGGGTAGGCGTGACAAAGCTGCCTTTGCCCTGAACGGAATAAATATATCCTTCGCGTTCCAGCTCGCGATACGCTTTCTGAATCGTATTCGGATTCACCGTAAGTTGAGCGGACAATGCCCGTACAGAAGGCAATTGCTCATCCGGCTGAAGCGATCCGTACACGATCATTTCCTTAACCTTCTCCATAAGCTGTTCGTAGATCGGCTTACGGCTGCGGATATCCAGCTCGAACATGGACTTCCTCCTTTCAACACTGGCTCAAATTCATGTATACATGTTCAACTGTTCTAACTGTACTATCATTAATAGTACAGTTAGAACAGTTTGTCAATCTTTTCTTTGGACATTTCTTACAAAAAATAGCCGCGATGCAGAATGCATCACGGCTATTTCTTTTTAGCCTTCCTTTGAATCATAAGGCTGATCACGGCTTATATTCGCAAGTGTGTGCCCTTCCGGCAGTTTTAGATCCAGTTGGAACCGGAATGTTGCTCCTCTGGCCTCGTCACTATCTACACCAATGGAACCCCCCATTAGCTTGACCAGGTTTTTGCAGATGGACAAGCCAAGACCTGTCCCTCCATATTTCCGGTTCAGTGCCGGATGAAGCTGGGAAAAAGGCTGAAACAACAAATGCTGACGGTCTGCCGGGATGCCGATTCCAGTATCCGTTACACTAAACTCAATCAGGCATTTCTTTTTACGGCGGCTGTAAGCCTTTCTCTCCACAAAAATATTTACACGCCCTCGCTCCGTAAATTTGATCGCATTGCTCACCAAGTTCACCAATATCTGTCGGATACGCACATGATCACCGACTAGCATCCCTGGCATTTCCTGATCTATATGCCATTCTAGCTGGATTCCTTTTTCCATAGCCTGCGTCATAAATAGGTCAGCTACACTGCCAACCACATCCTCCAGCACAAAAGACTCATGCAGCAACGACATTTTGCCAGCTTCGATTTTGCTCAAATCCAGTATCTCATTCAATATCTGCATCAAAGCGTTGCTACTGCTGGTAATAATATCGATATAGCTACGCTGCTCCTCATCTAATTCCGTGTCTGCCAGTAATCCTGCCATGCCTATAATGCCGTTCATCGGTGTACGAAGCTCATGACTCATCACAGACAGGAATTCTGACTTGGCTCGATCGGCGCGTTCGGCAGACTCCTTGGCCCGAATAATCTCCTTTTCATTCGTCCTGTCTACAAAAACCATCACCGCTCCTTTTCGTTCGCCGTTATCCATCAAAGGGCTGATTCGATAGGAGGCCAGAAAACTGGACCCGTCTTTTTTCCAAAATACAGCTTCCTCTGCCTGATAAGAAGCGCCGCTGCGAATCGCTTGGAGAATAGAAGCCTGCTCGTCCGGAAAATGGCTGCCTATTTCGTCAGCATGGCGAATGACGTCTATACATGAACCGTTCAGCGGGTTGGCTGATCCTATGCCGAACATCTCAACAGCTGCCGGGTTCATAAAGCGGACATGTCCTTCGGTATTCAAACCCACAATTCCTTCGGATACTGCATTCAAAATAAGCGAATGTTCGTTACTGAGCTTTTCAATCTGAGCAATGTAGTTTTTAAGAGGGGTAACATTCTCTATAATCCCGTAACAGCCTACAATTTCTTCTTGCACGAAAATCGGGATATTCGTCATCTTGATGAATAGACGCTCCCCCTCCTTATGTATGAATTCCGATTCATAGGTTTGTGTCTCCCCCTGTTTGGCCATTTCGATATGTCGTTTGATTTTGTCCTGTTCCTCAGAGGAAGCCATGACAAGTATTTCAGCTCCAAGCAGCTCATCCCTCGTATAACCCGTAAGCTTCTCCAAACTCGGATTCACGCTCAAAATATGACCTTCCATATTCATGGCGCATATCCCGAGTGGATTATGCTGAAATAGTGACTTATAACGGTTTTCACTTTCACGAAGACGTTGCTCGATTTCCCGGTGCTCTGTAACATCCTGTATCATCCCGACTACTTGAACAGGCTTGCCTGCATGCTCGTCCATCTCAGCTTCCCAGATCGAGCGCAGTACCTTCTGTTCCCCATTGGGCAATACAATCCGGTAAAAGGTTTCTTCGTGAATTCCCTTTAAGATCACGTTGTTGATAATTTGCTTCATCCGTTCCGTATCTTCGGGATGAACTGCCTTCATGAAAGCGTCAATACTTGTTTCAACCGGCTTGACACGATAGCCAAATATGCTGCGAAATTCCTTGGAAAAATGCATAACATTGTTGACCAGATCCCAGTCCCATGAGCCGAACATCGCCAACTGTTGAGCTTTTGCCAGGTTCTCCTCGCTCTTCTGGCGCTCTGTGATATTTCGTCCGATGGATAGAACTCGCTTGATCTTGCCCTGTTCATCCCGAATAATACGGTACGATACTTCCAGCCACAAATAATGCCCGTCCTTATGACGTACACGCCGCTTCATGATGCCTGTTTCCTTGAACATTCCATGTACACGCATGTAATCGGCATCTTCGATATGGTAAAATTGAAGCCGTTTTTTGCCGAGCATTTCCTGCTTCGTATAGCCAAGGAGTTTTTCCACCGAAGGAGAAATATATTGAAGTATGCCGTCTGCCGTGCTGTAAGAGATGACATCCGGCGTATTTTCGGTAATCAACATGTACAAATCCTCATTGTCCGAAAGCACCTGCTCCATGTCCTTTTTCTCCGTGACATCCATTGCATACGCAATCAAATAAGATTGTTCGGTAGCCTCATCATCAAATATGGTTAATTCCAGCGATAGCCAGACAGTTGTTCCCCGTTTATGCTTCAAACGCAGCTCTGTCTTGTAGACTTGATCCGTAGCCTTTAGCCAACCTGCATAGGCCTCCCTCAGCCCTTGCTGATCCTGAGCCTCATTATACAAGAGATGGTAATATCGGATATCCAGTAATTCCTCCTGCTCATATCCGACCATTTTGCAAAAGGCGGGATTGACATAAAGACACTTCCCCTCCCTCGACAAAATCACGATTCCTGTCGGGGCATGATTATACATATGTTCCAGCAAAGGCAGTCGTTGAGCAGCAGAAAACAAATGAATCTCCTCCTCTATATGAAAGACATTAAAACATGTATGCACAAAAGATTGCCGATGCAGGTTCATCGGCAATCTCTAGATTATTTTTTTATACCACCCGGCTAAGAAAATGACGCAAAAATCGCTCAGCAGTGAGTTGCAATTGCCTTCTCTACCGAGATGTTGCTAAAAGTGGTTGTTGACCCCCACAGTAGATTAGTATTCTTTCTTCATTATACACAATTTGAATGCTTATTCCCTTGGTCATCGAATTCTTTATTTGAAGACGTTAAAAAAGGCTACAGCAGTTGTGCCGCAGCCCTTTTTCAACAATTATCAGTTATTCAAGTGTATATATTCACCTATTCCTAAGGCTCGATTCCCCATACCAGCTTATCGTTGTGGAACAATGTTACTTTGTTCCATTCAGCATAAGAGGTTTTGGTTGGATCGAAGGAATAGTCATTGGATTCGTTCAGATTAGACCAGTCGCTATTGTTCATGCGGATCTGAATATCACCTGTTTGCGCGCCAGCAGCAAGCGTGCCGGCAGCAGCACTGAATCCAATTTCAATATAGTTGTCTTTAATGGTACGCAGCACGTTATCATTACCTACTTGCGCCCAGTCTACCGCAGATTGCAGCTCTTGGCTGCCATCTTTCGTGAAGTAATAGCGGATTTTAAGCTCGCTCAACTTCACTGGTGTTGTCCCTTTATTTTTGAGATTAAAGAAAGGCTTGGCAGCGTTATTCGCTGGATCCGTGTCCCCAGCACGATACATTACAACCAGATCACCCGTTGGATCTGTAGGATTCGTTGGATCTGTCGGTGTACCTTTTGGCTCAGCGCTTACCGTTGCGGAATCCTTACTTGTTCCTTTCGCATTCGTAGCACTTACAACATAGAAGTAAGTTGTTCCGTTCGTCAGTCCCTTATCCGTGTACTCTCTTTCCGTTACAAGAGGCGCAACGGCTGTAAAAGGACCTGCTTCGCTAGTAGCACGTTTTACCGTGTAACTCTCGGCACCAGTAGACGCATTCCAAGTCAGCGTTACTTGAGCATTGCCCACAACAGCCTTTAAGCCTGACGGTACTGCTGGAGCAGTAGGCGCTGGGTCTACACCACCAGTGGAAGGCACGATTGCAGGGTACGCATTTTGTACCAGCATTACAAACTGATCATGGAACCATGCTCCTGAAATAGGTGCATTCGGCAAAGCATCTGTTAATGTGCCATCCTTGGTTGTATAGGTAGGATCACACATACGGTCAAAGCCTTTACCCTCATCGTTCGGGATGAGTGAGCTGGAACCATCGGAATCCCCTGGAGGTTTTGCCCAGACATAGGCATCGATATGACCAGCTGGAGCCGTTTGTGGCGGCGTTCCCATACCTGCTCCGCTGTTATTACACCAGTTACCACGGTGTGAGCGTTTGTCTACACGACCGGAGTTTACATAGGAGTTAATATCATTGCCGACTGCGGAAGTCGGACGGTTAGGTCCTCCCCATCCATTACGGCCTGTATCAATTAACATACCGAGTGAGCTCGGCCAGCCTGCGCTGACAAAATCTCTATGCAAGGACTCTGCAAAATCCGATTCATCGAAATTAGGATTCCATTCGTAGTACTTGGACGATTTGATCGGCTGCCCACCGATATTCAGGTTTGGATCAGGCAAATTAGGTTCTGTCAGCGGTGAAGTATTGGCTGTATTCGTGATAAAGCCATCTACACTGGACAGACCTTTGCTCGTGTCTTTGAAAATAGTTGTAAACAGGGATACCGTTGCTGAACGGTTGTTATCCCAGCCTAACCAACCAGAGTGACCGATATCTACGTATTTGTACACGTTAGGAATCTCGTTCAGCTTATTCATTGTGTATTTAACACCAGCTTCGTAAATCCCTGTGGACTTGGCTTGCGCACATTTCGGATCATCCAGATTGGTTACCAGATTTGGCAAGCTATCCGGTTCAATGATCGCAACGATACGAATATCCTTATATTTGGGATTTGCGAAAATAGAAGCTATTTTGTCAATATAATCCTTTTTATAAGTTTCCAGACCTGCCTGGGTCAGCGGCAATTCACCATTGGAAGCCAAGGCATGACAATCCCGTCCGGGCAGATCATACACAATGAACTCCGCCGTAATCGGTGTGTTGCCTTTCTTTTGCGCCAATACTTGGTCTAAATGTGCCTCCAAGCCAAGCTTGCCTCCACCGCCGTTAATAGCGGCGATACGATCAAGCCAAACGGCTGTCGGGAATGTTTTGACCGTTTGCATTTTTGCCTTCAGATTCGCATCCGTAACCTTGGCAATCGATGTGTCGACACTAGCCGCATAATCAGGGCTAACGTATTTTGTCGCCCCTTGGTAAGGATTATCGACATGGGATTCTGCATGTATTTTATCCGTAAATCCTGCACCTGGTAGAAAGCTGCTTGCGACGAGTGATAGCGCAAAAGCATACTTCATTCCTTTACGAAGCACTTGCTTTGTTTTCAATTGCTTCACCTATCTTTCCGTAGATTTTGTTGAATCTTCCTATGTCGGCACCTGATTGTTATATGATTAAATGTGTGTTACGCCTACTCTCTCCCTAGAAAAAGTAGCGTTCATAGTTGCGAAAGGTAAGCGCTTTCTATTTGTTCATGCGCTCACATTTTTCCCCTTTTTGTCACCTCCTATGTTAGATTATAGTGAGCTGGAAATCTGCTGTAAATTGAATAAATTAAGGACTACAATTATTAATTAGGCATATGAATTGCCACACCGACGGTTCGGGATGGTCTCTCTTTTTTTGAGATTGGTTCTATCATTTGTTGAACTTCCCTACTATGACAAGCTCTCAGGAGATTCAAAGTCGACAGTAAAAGAGCGGATGCATAAAAAACAAGACTGTATTCTTTAATTTCCGTCAGCCCAAATCGACAAGAATAAACTTTAGGCTGCTATCTATGTCAAACGTTGAACCTATCGACAGCAAAAAAGGATGTTTCAGGCCTACGACCATGAAAACACCCTTTTATTGTTGTTCCATTCATCTCTGCTCATAAGCAGGTCCATGGTATGATCGTTAATGCAATTGTACCAAGTAGCTGTTACGCATTGTTATTCTGCACTTTTTCGCGATCCTTGCCCTTGTCGGATTGTCCTGCATTTTTATTGGCGGCATCTCGATCCAGCTGCATTTCTTCAACCGTCTTCACCTTAAGTCGTGCTGCTCCCTCATAAGGTCGGGTTGAAATCAGATCGTCTGTAGCCAAGCGTTGGCGCGCCTCGGCAATCGCTACTCCGTATTGCGGCAACCATGCTTCCTGTGCCACCAGCATCTCATCGACCAGCTGCCAAATTTCTTTCGGATTACACACCGCGCCCACTAACGGGTCCATCATAAACGCTTGGCGCAGCAGCTTATCGTCTCCATGTACAGCCGCTTCAACAGCCAAACGCTGAACGGAAATACTAACATTGCACACGGCAGCAGGACCCAGCGGCAGTTCTCCAACTTGCGGCATAGAAATACCGTTCCGATCCACATATCCAGGAGCTTCAATAATCGCATCGTCTGGCAAGTTGGAAATTATACCGTTATTCACAACATTAAAGTGCCCCCGGTATACACGTCCTGTTTCCAGGCTTTCAATAATGTATGAGCCGTGCTCTTCACCTCGATGCTCTGCCTTGTACTCCAGTGGATCTTCCTTCATCCAGTTAGGGAAATCTGTTTCAAACCAGTTACGTCCTTCCGTACATACACGCAAATAGCCGCCTGTTTCTCCGTTGATCCAGTTGCCCAGATCAATCCAGTCCAGAATTTCATTCGGACGCTTCCGATACCAAGGCACATATTCACTGAGATGACCATTCGACTCTGTGCTGTAATAGCCAAAACGACGAAGCATATCGATGCGTACCTTTTCGGTGCGGCTAAATTCAGGATGTTGTTCAAAAGCCTCCAGCAGTCCGGCTGTCAGATCCTTACCCTTATGCGAGGCCTGAATGTACCATGTTTGGTGATTGATTCCGGCGCATACAATGTCCACATCCTGCTTCTCCAGACCGTACGCCTCGGCAATTTGGTGATGCCCATTCTGGACGCCGTGACATAGACCAACCGTACGCACGCCACCGTACTTGTTGCAGGCCCAGGTCATCATCGCCATTGGGTTCGAGTAGTTCAGCAGCAGCACATCCGGTGCACTTAGCTCACGGATATCTTTGCAAATCTCCAGCATTTCAGCGATACCACGCTGGCCATACATGATGCCTCCTGCACATAATGTATCGCCCACGCATTGATCCACACCGTATTTTAGCGGAATATCCACATCGGTCGCAAAGGCTTCCAGACCGCCGACACGGATTGTACAAATGACGTATTTGGCATCCTTTAGAGCTACCTTTCGATCCGTAGAGGACTGTATTTGTATGGACAACCCATTCTCACGAATATCCCTCTGACACAGTTCAGTAACCATATCCAGATTGTGCTGACTGATGTCCGTAAAAGCCACTTCAATATCGTTAAACTCCGGTACTGATAACAGATCTCGCAAAATTCCACGGGTAAAACCGATGCTTCCTGCTCCAATAAAAGCTACTTTAAATGACACGGCATTCAACCTCCGGTAATTAGAATTGTAATATACCGTCATTGTAGCAATATGCCTGTAGAAAGCGTTATCAAAATCATGACCAGATTCGAACTTAGGTGTCAAAAATCCTAACTTTCGCATCAACAGATGCTACTTGCCGTTGACGAAGCTGCGTGTGCTTCTCTTGTTTACTGTATAATGAGTTGTGTCTCTAAACATTCCCAAAGGAGCAAGACATGTCAAACCGTAAATGGACATTTATCCTTATTCCCGTCTTCCTGCTATTTGCCTGGCTGTTGTTTCAGTTCACTCTGTCTTCTCTTCAAATTCACCAATTTGCAGAACAATTGAAGACGGTTTCACCAAACGACGGGGGTTCCGATACAAAAGTGGTATTGATATCACAAGAGCTGGACAATTATTATTGGCGGTCCATTGAACAAGGAGCTCGAAAGGAAGCGGAGCAGTACGGTATGAGGCTCGATTATATCGGACCGGACCGCATTAATCCGTCCGAGCAGATCAAACTGCTGGATAAAGCGATCGCCGCCAAGGCAGATGCGATTCTGGTTCAAGGGATAAATGATCCAGAGTATCGACGATTAATCAACAAGGCTGCCGCACTTGGCATACCTGTCATCACGATCGATACGGATGAGCCGGACTCCCGAAGGCTGGCTTACGTCGGAACGGATAACGAAGGAGCAGGAAAACAGATGGGCATGCTGTTGGCGAAGGCCTCTGGGGAGCATGGCGATATTGGAGTTATGATCAGCAGCGAGCGCGTCGAGAATCAGCGGCTCAGGCTTGCGGGATTTCGTTCTGTGATCAGCCGCTATCCCAAGCTCCGCATTGTGGAGATTCGCTCCTCAAATATTTCACGGCTTCAGGCAGCCCAGCAAGCTCAGAACATGCTCACCCATTATCCGCAGATTCACTACATGGTCGGATTCAGTGCGCTGGACGGCCTTGGCATTCTGGAAGCCTCGGAGCGGCGCGGCGTGCGGAATTTGCAGATTTTCGCTTTTGACGATATGGCCGAGACGTTGAAAGCTATCAAACATCGCAAAATCGAGCTCACCCTTGTTCAACAGCCAATGGAAATGGGGGCTAAGGCTATAAAATTGCTGAATGATTATCTAAAGGGACATGATCCCCAGGAATTAACATACACCAGGGTATATGAAGTGCATGCGGACACTCCTGACAACATGTCTGGAGATGACAGACGATGACGATCAGAACGAAGTTGCTTCTGTTCATCCCTCTTCTAGTTGTGTTCGCCAATATCATCGCTTATTTTGTATTCCAAAGCGGAAAGGTCGTCCAACAGAGCTACGATGAAATGCTTGGCCGAATTCTTCTCATCGAGCAAACCTCCGAATCGACGGAGAGCAACTTAAATCTCCTCTATACCTATCTGCTCAATCCAAGAGACGATACGGGTGTGCAGGGCCCGACGGAATACCAATTGAAGCAGCTGAAAGGCAGAATCCAGGAAGTCTCTGACTCGACCGATCCTTCTTTTGCCGAGGAGGACTACATGAATCTGTTAGCCACATTTCTTGAACAGAAGCAAGCTGCAGTTCTGGATGCAAAGGCACAAGATCCTCAATCGGCTTTTGAGCATTACATTGAAGCGGAGAAAACCGTCGGCTATATTCATGAGGAGGGCCAGCGACTGATCGATGCTGAACTGGCTTATTACCGGCCGCTCATCGAGAACATTCGGAACAAGAATGAGCAAATGAACGGATTGGGAGTGGCGTTGTTCGGCATGAACGCGCTGATGGGGGTTTTGCTTGCCATCTGGGTCTCGCGCAGCATTACGGGCCCTGTCGGCAGACTGGTCGGACTGGCGAAGCGAATCGCCACAGGTGATCTGAATATCGAGCCCCAACCGCGGCGAGATGACGAGCTAGGCGTATTGGCAGACGCCATTTTGCAAATGTCTGCTGACTTGAGCATCCTTATCGAAAAGGATAAACAAAGTCTGGAAATGCGGCGACTTGTGAAGGAGCTAGAGCTTTTGGCCCTGCAAAATCAAATTAACCCGCACTTTTTGTTCAATACCTTAAATGTGCTCTCCAAATTGGCGATCCTGGAAGGAGCGGAGAAGACCAGCGACCTGATCGTTTCGCTGTCCAATCTACTACGGTACAGCCTGCAAAAGCTGGACAAACCCGTAACGCTCCAGGAAGAACTAGACCATATAAGCGAATACGTAACCATCCAGCAGGCGCGTTTCCGGGACAGAATTCGCTTTGATCTTCACTTTGACGCTTCCGTACTTCAGCAGCAAATTCCAGCCTTGACGATCCAGCCATTTATTGAAAACGCCTTTCTTCATGGTGTAGCTGATTTGGAAAACGGAGCCATTATCACATTGACGCTGTCGAGAGCGGGCGAGGATGTGCAAATTGTAATTTCAGACAACGGAAAGGGTATGACGGAGGAAACCCGACTGTCCGTGCTCCGTTTAGAAGGTGGAGCTGAAAGCAGCAGTTCAACAGGACTTGGAATGCAAAACGTGTTTAGGCGGCTGCAATTGTTCTACGAAAAGGAAGGAATGGTTGAAATCCGAAGCCATATCGGATTAGGTACTACCATAACAATACGAATTCCAGTCAAGAAGGAGAGTGAGCAGACGAATGTATCGGTTGTTGATCGCGGATGACGAAGCTTTGGAGAGGGAAGGACTGGAATTGATAGTGGAACGGGCAATGCCGGGGGTATTTCGGTTTATTCATGCCGACAACGGCCGCATGGCGATCGAATGTGCGGAAGAGCACCGGCCTCATATTGCCATTCTGGATATTAATATGCCCGGAATTGACGGGCTTGGGGCGCTTCGTGAATTAAAGGAGCGTCTTCCTGATACCCGTTTCGTGCTCGTCACCGCCTATGATTATTTTGCTTATGCACGTGAGGCGCTCTCTTTGGGCGTAAAAGAATACATTCTGAAGCCAGCGAAGCGAGAACTCATCATCAGTACACTGAAACGACTGATTGAAGAAATTGAATGCGAGAAGCGAGCACGCACGGAAGAATTGGAGCTTAGGCACAAAATCTCACAGCTGATGCCGCTCGCAGAAAATGAGCTGGCTTTAATGCTTATGGTCGACCAGACGGTGGATTCGAGCGCTTCTCAACTGTCGGAATGGCTGGACTTTCCTCTTGATCAGGGAAGCGCCATCATTGCTGCCTTTGAAGGATATGCAGACGAGCAGGACAAAAAGAAAATTTACGATCATTTCCGAAGCTATGTAAAAACACATGGCCCCAATTCCATTGTGAGCTCCCTGATCGACCATCATGTGGCCACTTTTTTACAAAAGCCGCCTGCCACCAGCGAAAACGACTGGCAACAGCGGATTAAGCATCTTGTTCAACAGCTCTCCGAGCTGGCCCAGCAGCAATTTGGCATAAAGACAGCTATTGGAATCGGCTCGCTTCATAGCGGCGAGGAAGGACTTCGCAAGTCCTATTTCGAAGCCGTTTTTGCCTCCACCCTACGCAAGCGCGATGGAGGTTACTGCCACTTTGATGAGCTGAAGTCGTCAGAGGCTGGAAACGCCTCTGTGCTTGCCGTCAAAGAGGAGAATGGAATGCTTCAGCAGACGTACGTCATGTCAGCATTACAACGGATACGCGAACAGCGGGAGGTTCAAACACTGACTATGCTGGGCAGAGCAAAAATGTATATCGAGGAACGGTTCAACGATGAACTTTCGTTGGAAGAAGTGGCTGATTTCGTCCACTTGAATCCTCACTACTTCAGTAAAATTTTCAAACAGGAATATGGAGAAACGTTCATCGACTTCGTAACCAGGTTAAGGATTGATAAAGCTATTGCTTTAATTAAGGAGGGCAACCTTGCCCTGAAGGAAATCAGCTTTGAAGTGGGTTATAAGGACCCGAACTATTTTAGCCGTGTCTTTAAGAAGATAACGGGCGTTCCTCCCACGGAGTTCAAAGGTCAAAAATCGTAGAGCTTCGTCCATGCCGACCATCGGCATGGATTTTTTTAAGCTCGAATGACAAGGTAATGCTAGATTTAGCCCCTCCGTCTCCAATTCGGGAAGCGAAGCCAAAATCGTGCGTGAAAAGGTCCGTTTATTGAAGACGATCACCGGCCTTTCTTTTATAAACGCATGTTATACTTCTCCTCGAAGAATGGAATGAGGTTCTAGGAATCTGGAGGGGAGATGATCATATGGGAGTAATCATCCATAATGAAAGCGCTCAACAGAAAGCGCTTCAATCAGAAAAACCCAATATGCTTTTTGTGACGTTGGTATCCATCGTAGCTGCGCTTGGAGGCATACTGTTCGGTTTTGATATCGCGGTAGTTTCGGGAGCAGTTGAATTCCTACAGCAGCGTTTTTCGCTGAGCGAATTTCAGGTCGGTTGGGCAGTGTCGAGTCTGATTGTAGGGAGCATCACGGGTGCGGCTCTCTCCGGCTACATGAGTGAAAGGATCGGCAGAAAAAAGGTATTGCTGGCCGCCGGATTTTTATTTGTCATCGGCTCGATCTGCTCTGCAATTCAAGATACGTTCACCGGGTATGTTATCTTTCGTATGATCGGCGGCGTCGGCATAGGAATCACTTCCACCATTTGTCCGGTGTATAACGCGGAGATCGCTCCCGCCAAATACCGTGGCCGTTTGGTTGCTTTAAATCAGCTGGCGATCGTAACGGGTATTTTCCTTGTTTATTTTCAGAATTCGTGGATCGTCAGCCTGGGGGATGAAGCCTGGGGTGTCTCAACAGCCTGGCGCTGGATGTTCGGAGTGGGAGCTGTTCCGGGACTGATCTTTATGCTCCTGATGCTCTTCATACCAGAAAGCCCGAGATGGCTTATCAAAAAGAATCGGCCTTATGAAGCGCTACCAATTCTGCTGAAAATTCACGGTGAAGAAGCCGCTAAACAGGAAGTACTTGATATCAAGGAATCGTTCAAAAATGAGAATGACTCATTGAAACAATTGTTCGCTCCCGGTATTCGGGTCGCTCTCTTTATCGGTATCATGCTCGCCATTATGCAGCATATTACCGGCATCAATGCCATTTTGTATTATGCACCGGTCATCTTTAAAGGAATGGGGCTCGGTACGGACGCTTCTTTGACCCAGACCATCTGGATCGGGTTGATCAATGTGTTGTTTACCATCGTATCCGTATGGCTGATCGACAAAGCGGGACGAAAAGTTCTACTAATGATCGGTACCTCGCTGATGACCCTCTGCTTGATCATTATTGGAGCCGCATTCAAAATAGGTCTAACCACTGGACCGCTCGTGCTCATCATGATATTGATCTACGTGGCCTCCTACGCTATATCGCTTGGGCCAATCGTATGGGTCATGATCTCGGAGATCTTTCCGAACCGCATTCGCGGCAAAGCTGTCGCCATTGCTTCGATGGCATTATGGGCCGGCGATTATCTGGTCTCCCAGGCATTCCCCCCTCTGCTGAGTTCAGCTGGTCCGTCCAATACCTTCTGGATATTCGGAGCCATCTCGTTGTTCGTCGTAGTCTTTATATGGCGCAAGGTTCCCGAAACCAAGGGGAGATCGCTTGAACAGATGGAAAATATGTGGCTCGGAAAATGATCCAAACTTTAGCTCTCAAGAAGCCCGATACGTTTTATAGTGCTTGAAATCACACGACCTCTGAATTCATACCGACCTAAATCGGTAATGGTTCAGAGGCTTCTTTTTTAGCTTCCACCCTCCTCCGCATAATTCCTCACATCGCGCTCGACGGCGGTGCGGTATTCAACAGGAGTTTTGCCTGTGTGCTTTTTAAACAACATGTGGAAATACTGTCTGCTGGCGACGCCAACATAATCGGCAATTTCCTGAATGGGAATGTCCGTTTGCTGAAGCAGCATACAGGCCTTGTCCATTCGCAGCATCGTTAAATACGCGGTAAGCGTTAGCCCCGTATGTTTTTTGAAAATTCGATGCAAATACCCTGGGTGCAGATTGACGGCTGCGGCCATGTCCTTGACTGCAATATCCCGGTCATAGTTCAGATGGAGAAATTCAATGCATCGCTTGACGTACATATCCGTTTGCTGCGTATTGCTGCGCTCTGCCTCTTCCCGTAAACGTGCAATTCGTACAAGCAATTGCATAAAAAGCATTTCTGCCATGGCACCCGGCTGTTCTTTACGTTGATCCAGCTCCAGCACGAGACTTTTGAGCGCATAATATACCTCTTCCGGGTCTGATAGCACCAGATATGGGAATGGACGCGACATAAAGGCTGTGACTTCCTGCTCCTCCGCTGCTATTTGTTGGATAGATGGTCCTACCCTCACCCCTTCCTTAAAGCCAAACTCTACATTCAGCATCCGGCACGGTTGTTCTCCTTCCACCACCAACCGATGCGGGACGCCTGCATCCAGCATAATAAACTCGCCTTTGCGCAGCGTAATGCTTTCTTCCGTATTCTTTCCGGTTTGTACATCTATCCTGCACAAGCCAGAAATCATATACATAATTTCAGTGGAATGATGATCGTGGTAAGACATCGTATAGTCACGCCATTGCTTGTAATAGTAAGCAAAAAAACGGGGAATATAATCCCCGTCCAGCAGTCCTGGCTCAAACAGACTTCCGTTCATCCCCGCACCTCCGCAAAATAAATCAGGCTAATATGGCAACGTATATGTACCCGTTCTATTTTCACAGTTTAGCAGACTGACCCTTGTTATTCTATTGCGTCCACCTGTCTTAAATAGAGGATTCATCACTTTCTGAACTTAAATACTGAACCAGCATCCCTACAAATCGGTTAGCCATTTGTACATCCTGAGATTCGCCATTCCAATCTTCCTTGGGAGTCAAACTCATTTTCTGGAGTAACGCCATCATAGACGTGAAGATAAAATGCGCAGTCTTTAGCGGTTCAGCATCCGACTTTAAGGATCCATCTTGGATTCCAGCTTCCAGAGCATCTATCAGAAAATGTCGTTCCTTTCCTTGGTTAACAAAATGTTTATATCGTTCTTTGAGTTCTTCATTTGAATCATAAGCTTCGTAATGCAGGTCGAATAACAGAATAAACTTGATGAAATTTGGATGTTGCCCAGCATAATCAATCCATGCATCAAGCATCGAAGTAAGCATCTGCTTACCATTCATTTCGGCTGTAGGTGCTCTTCTAACAAATTCAGTCATGCTCTCAAGGATCTCCATTTGGACCTCAAAAACTATTTCATTCATGGACTGAAAATGCTTATAGAATGTAACCCGGCTTACACCAGCCACATGGCATACATCCTTAATATTCACTTTGAGAAAGCTCTGCTTCATAAAAAGTTCCTTCGCAGCCGCAATGAGTTCTTCCCGATTTTTGTTTTTCAAGTTCTGGTGCCAGTTCTCAGTCATTAGCAACCATCCGTTTCTCATTTTTTGATGTTTGAAAGGTTAAGAAAAGGGCAGATGCAAGGATTAATGCACCAAAAATATAAGGAATATGAATGTGTTTGTCAAACAACAAACCCGCTAAAATAGGCCCCAATATACTGCCTAGGCTGGTATACGTCGTATTCAGTCCGGCGGCATATCCTTGACGATCTCCAGCCGAGTTGGCAATCATTGTACTTACTGTGGGCCTTAAGAAGGCATTAAAAGCAAAGAACAGAGCCGATACCAACAGCAGATAACCTAAATTGATCTTAATAAGCATGAACAGTAAAGCAGTGGCTGTCATGATCAAAGAGAGGCGTATAAGCTTCATCTCGCCAAGTCTCTTGATGAGGTAATCAAGCAGCCATACCTGCACCACGATGCCTATTATGGCACCAACCGTAATGATCATTGAGATTTTAGTGGCATCAAAACCGTATTTTCGTTCCACAAAAAGAGCATACACCGTTTCGTAATTCATCAAGCCTAATGTCATGATCAATATGAGGAGAAGATAACGAAAATAGGACGTTCGAAATGAATTCAGAATTTGCTTTCGAATCGGCTCCCTACGGACCCGTTGGCCAACGGGTTTTCGTTGTTCCTTGGGCAGTGTCTCTGGCATATATAAGCTAAGCAGCGTTGCTACAAGTCCAAGTCCACCAGCAAAAAAATAAGGCACCCTAATGCCCAACTCAGCGATCATACCGCCTAACCCCGGACCAAGCACCATCCCCAAATTCATGGAAGCACCCAAGTACCCCATTCCTTTAGCGCGAGTTTCAGGAGTGGTAATATCAGCGACATAGGCCATATTGGAAGGAACCATTAATCCAATACCTATCCCTCCAATAAACCGAGCAATATATAGAAGGGGCAATGTCGTAGATACAGCAAACATGAGATCCGAAATGACGGTTAAAAACAGACCGGTGATGATCATTGATTTACGCCCGTATCTATCCGATAGCTGTCCACCTAGAGGTGAAAAAATAAACTGTGCTGCTCCAAAAGCGGCAATAAGATACCCCGCAGCAGCTCCTGCCGCATTAAATTGTTTCAAATATTCAGGCAGAATGGGAATCACCATGCCTTGACCCAATAAAGCAATAAACAGATTCAGCATCAAAATGAAAAGCGGAAATGTAGCAGACTTAGGTAAGCTGCTCATGTTTGTAACCCCCTCCAATGGTTTACACTTTGCAATCCTTTACTATGTGTAAACCATATTAGTTGAATTAGGGGGCTTTGTAAATAAAAATACACACCTAGTTGAGCCAAGCTAATATGGCATCTAATGCTGTGATTCCATCGTAAAGCATGATGGCGACCTTCATCATGACATCTCTCCTTTGATATGGCCTTTTATTCTTGCACTCCAATACTAACGTACATATACGGGGTATGGGTATATTTTAATGTTGCGTTTCCATACAAAAGACATACTTAAAAAGGCCACCCCACGGTAGCCCATTTTAAGTATGCCTGTAAATCTGTTGATCAAGCCAGCTTATGAGCTTTGTTTTCTCAACTGACCATAATATAAATTACTGTAAAAGCCTTTGTGAGCCAGCAACTCCTCATGAGAACCTTGCTCCTCCAAACGACCGTCCTTTAAGACCAAAATCCGGTCAGCCTGACGAATGGTATTCAACCGATGTGCAATGACGAAACTTGTTCGCCCCTGCATGAGCCGTTCCAGTCCTTCTTGAATTTTCATCTCGGTGATGGTGTCAATGCTGCTGGTCGCCTCGTCGAGTACCAGAATGGAAGGGTTGGCCAAAATCGCACGAGCAATCGCCAGCAACTGCTTTTGCCCTTGACTGATGCCGCTACCGTTCGCTTCCAGCACCTTGTCGTACCCGTCCTTCATCCGCATGATAAAGGAGTGGGCGTTGGCCAGTTTCGATGCTTGTTCAACCTCCTCATCAGTGGCATCCAGCCTGCCGAAGCGGATATTTTCACGAATGGTCCCCTGAAACAGGAAGGTGTCCTGTAGCACAAACGCCATACGGGAGCGCAAGCTTTCACGCTCTATGGTCGTAATGTCACGCCCGTCCAGCGTAATCGTTCCCTTGTCTGGGCTATAGAATCTGGAAAGGAGCTGGATCAGTGTCGTTTTTCCTGCCCCGGTCGGACCGACGAGCGCGATCATTTCACCAGGTTTAGCTTCAAAAGAGATGGCTTCCAGCGTAGCGTTTCCCTCATCATAACCGAAGAAAACATCCGTAAACTGTACAGCTCCCTCCACATGCTTCACCTTTACTGCGCCGCGTTCATCCTTGGACTCTTCGTCTTCGTCCAATATTTCAAATACGCGCTCAGCTCCGGCAATGGCGGACAACAGTGTATTCCACTGGTTAGCCAAATCGTTCAGCGGTCTAGTGAACTGACGAGCATATTCTACAAATACGATAATCGTCCCTATCGTAATCGAGCCGCGAATGGCTAAAATCCCGCCAATCCCTGCTACAATAGCAAAGCTGAGATTATTCAGTCCGTTCATCAGTTTAGGGATAAAGCCTGAAATCGTTTGTGCCCAGAAACCCGACAGCCGAATACGGTCATTACGCTCACGAAAACCACGGATGACTCTCTTCTCCTGTGAAAATGCCTTGATAATCTGCTGACCAGACAGCGTTTCTTCAATGTATCCGTTCAGTTCGCCCAAGTTCTTCTGCCGTTCCTTATATAAAGGCCCGGTGCGGCGTGTAATCCAGCGCATCCCGGCTGCCATTAACGGCACCACGATAAAGGTTAACAGGGTCATCAGCGGGCTTAACCACAGCATCACAGTGAGTGTACCGATTAACGTCAATATGCTCGAAAAAATCTGAATGGCTGAGCTGTTCAGCGTAGAACTGACATTTTCGATATCATTGGTCAGACGACTCATGATCTCTCCCTGCTGACGTTTGCCGTAGAAAGGAATGGGGAGTCGATGCAAATGTGAAAACAGATCGAAACGCATGCGGTACACCGTCTCTTGGGCAATCTCGATCATCCAGATATTTTGCAGCCAGGAGGTCAGCGAGTTCAGTAGATACACAGCCCCTAAACCTATGAGAAAATAAATCCACGTGCGTCCACCCGGCCCTTCGAGAAAATCATCCACCGCTACACCGACCAGATATGGAGCCAACAGCGACAGCCCGGAGCTGAGCAACACCATGAACAGGACCAGCATTAGCTTGGCCTTGCGACGGGCCAGATAAGCCCATATTCGCCCTACCGTGCCAGACCAGTTCTTCGCTTTGGTCTTGCGTCGTCCTTCAGCGCCAGCCGGGTTTCGCAGCACACCGGATTCCGGCGTAGGCTGACGGAACGGTTCAATGAGTTCCTTGAGCATGCGACTCCTCCTTTCCGTATTGTGATTCATAGATACGTCGATACAGTTCTGAGCTATTCATGAGATGTTCATGGTCTCCACTAGCTATCAGGCGCCCTTCATCCAGCAGTAATATCTGATCTGCTGATGCAGTTGAACTGATCTTCTGCGTGATGAGAAATGTCGTACAGGACAGTCCGTCGAGTGCATTCAATAATGCTGTTTCCGTCCCCACATCCAGCGCACTTGTGCTGTCGTCCAGAATCAGCACTGCCGGCTGGCGCACCAGTGCGCGGGCAATCGACAGCCGCTGCTTCTGTCCGCCGGACAGATTAACACCACGCTGTCCGAGCATGGTGTCATAGCCTTGCGGCAAGCGTTCAATCATAGGATGGATTTGTGCCATGCGCGCGGCTTCCTGAATCTGCTCCAGACTGGCATGCTCCAGCCCCCAGGCAATATTATCCCGAATCGAACCGGTGAATAGCAGTACCTCTTGGGGGACATAGCCAATCGCCTCACGTAGTATGGAGCCATCCAGTTCACGAGCGTCCTTTCCGTCAAAGCGCACATGACCTGCATCTTCTTCATATAGACGTGTAATCAACTGTACAAGTGAGGATTTGCCCGAACCAGTAGCTCCCATAATAGCGATTCGCTCACCCAGTCGTGCCTTAAAGGATATGTCCTTTAATACAGCCAAATCACTGCCCGGATAATGAAAGCTCACCCGATCCATTTCCACCTGTCCCTCAATCCGTATATCCTGTGTTGGAACACCCTTCAGCTCTCTCCCCTCTTCATTAGGTGTTTCCAAAACCTCTCGAATCCGCCCTGTAGATGCAGTAGCCCGGGAAAATACCACAACGATACCGGATAAAGCAGACAAAGCTCCAATCGTCCGCAGGGAATAATTAACGACTGCAACCACCTGTCCTACACTGGCATCTCCAGTGGAAATTTGACCGCGCCCAAACCAAAGTACTGCAATAATCCCTGCATTCATCGTAAACAAAATAAACGGCATCGTCGTTTCTGTCCAGCGTAGAGCGAACACCGTCCCTTTCATCAATTCACTTCCGTAATGAGCAAAACGTTCAATTTCATGTCGCATCCGCACAAAAACCCGGATAAGCCGAATGCCTGTCAGATTCTCCTGAATTACTCCATTAACATCATCCAAGCGCCGCTGGACACTTTTAAACAAAGTGACAGTCCTCCGCATCATCACCAGCACAAATACGAACAGCACCGGGGCCATAACCGCCAGTAGCAGCCCAAGCTTAAAATGTACAACCAAGGCCATCACAATACTGCCGATGACCACCAGCGGAACCCGTGTCATAAATCGTAAGCTCATAAACACCGTATCTTGTACTTGCGTGACATCTCCCGTCAGGCGAGTAATCAGCGACGAAGTAGCAAAGCGTTTGAACACCGGATAAGAAAAGGATTGCACCTTTTGATATAGCTTTTCCCGCACATCATAGCCAAAACCCTGACTTGCATGTGAAGCAAAAAAGGAGCTGGATATCCCTGCCATAAAAGCGATAACGGCACTGCCCACCAGTACACCGCCCCATAACCAGACGACGGGCAAATCCTGCTGCCGAATGCCCTCATCTATGATTTTGGAGATCAAATACGGCTGCGATAACTCTACCGTCAATTCCAGTAGCATCATCACGAGCGCCGCGATAGCTGGAACCCGATATTTTTTTAGAAAAGTGAACATCATCCCCACAAGCATTCCTCCAATGGCCCATAGCCGTCCTTCCAGATCAGCATCTAATGGTTGTATGAATCCAAATCTGCTGTAACACCATGTATACGCACTTTATATAGCACTATATTTTATTATACCCCCCTGAAGGTTTTCGTTTAACCAGCAAATTGCAGGCTCCGGCTAAAAAAGACGCAAAAAAGAGAGCTCGTAAAATACAGCTCTCCTTCTGACATAAGAAATTCATATCACATTTTCTCGATCCTTACATGTTGGTAAAAAGCCTGCCCTCCAAATACATTGATACCAAAATGCCCTTCGGCAAATGTATCATCTTCCAAGTCAATCACCTGTTCATCATCTATCTCTATACGAAGGCGTAATCCCTCTGCTTGGATTTTAATATGATAGGTTACTCCCGGCAGTACAAATCTTGGAACCTTGGCCAGCACTTGCTGCTCCTCAAATCGCCCCTCTTTTTTATAAAAAAGACGAATGGATTTCATGTTCGGGTCCAAATTCAAATAATAGCCACTCGACCCGTCAGCATTGGCACGAAAAATCATGGAACCAGCGCTCCCATTTCCATACAGCTTCATATCAGCCTCATACGTAAAATCTTTCGCCTGCTCAGAAGCCATATAATTTGCATCGCTAATATAGCTTCCGCGCATACCATCCGTTGTCACCATCCAGCGGGATGCGGAGACATCCGGCACCCAACCTGAAAGGTTGGTATAAAACTTCCCGCCATGCACAGTGACAGAGGTACTTGCTCTTACCGTATCTCCCGGAATGGAGGCTGTAACTACGGCTTCTCCAGGGGAAAGTGCCTCCGTGATCGCGTAGCCTTCATTTGACGAGATCACCTTGACAACTGCGGGCTTGCTGGATTCCCAATTCAGCAAAGATTCTTTTCTCCCAGAATGATCCTCCACACTCGCATACAGACGTTTCGACTGTCCTTCCGCAAGCTCCAGCTGAGTGTAATCCATGATCAGTCTGATGGGTGAAACCTCTGTAACCCTCCAGCTATTGTGTAGCGCATACACATGAAGAGAAACAATTTTTACCTCACCACCTTGAGTATAGAAGCTCATTCCTCTACGCGCCGAATCTGGAAAAATGATATCAGAAAATACGACTTCCCCATGATTACCAAACACCTCAACTGAGGATTCGTCCACAAATATACGCATTTGAATTCGATTCCCGACCGGTGCCAGTGATGCTTCATGAAGCGTTGAAAATAGAGGAGAGAAATCAGTAAGCCCTGATTCAGCACGGTTTACAAACATGTGTTGTACATCTGTTTTATAGCCGACTACCGTTCTTTGCTCACCGCCTTCCCGTACGCAAAACCCAAAAGTCGATGCCATCCCAACGGAAGGAAATTCGAACTCCGCCTCAATCTCATAGGCACCCGCCTTTAAACCTTCCAGTATATTCGGAGAAGATTCCGTGATACTTGCATGTTCTAGCGAAAATAAATGAGAACGTAGCGAAGTCAGTTCGGATATCGGATGCTGTATCAAGCGGATGCCTTCATGGGTTGTTTTTAACGATAACTCTCTCGGGATGCTGAACTGCCCCTTCCAGGGTGAAGTCGGAAAGCTGAACGGGTAGTCCCAATTTGTCATCCATGCCAGCATGATACGCCGCCCGCAGGGCATATTGGAGAAAGACATCGAGGCATAGAATTCCTTGCCCCAATCGGTTCTCAATACCTTTCTCGGCGGAAGATCATTTTGAAATTTGCCATCAGATGTCAGTTCACCGATAAAATATTCCGCATCCGAGCCTTGAGTGTTCGTGCTGGCTCCAGTACTAATCATTAGCACCCATTTAGAGGTGTTGCTCTTGTCTACCGCGAGTGGGAATAGATCTGGGCACTCCCATACCCCGCCCCGTATATAATCACCATAGCCAAAGTTATCCGTCCAGCTCCAATCTAATAGGTTGGCGGAGGTAAAGAAGCGGATATGGTCACCTCCCGACACGACCATAATCCAGCGCTGATGCGCTTCATCCCATACCACTTTCGGATCACGAAAATCCCAGTTGCCAGGATCGTTTTCATTTTGGCCCGGATTCTCAATTACAATTGAATTGTTTTCGGGGTATTGCCATGTCCGTCCTCGGTCTGTGCTGTAAGCAAGGCCAATTCTCTGGTTTCCCTTGGGCTGATCGGGATTATAGGAGGTGTAATACGCAACCAGTCCTTTCCCGCCATAGTCGCTGAACAAGCCGGAAGTATTGGTGAGATCAGCTACAGCCGAGCCGGACCAGATATGGCCCAAATCATTCCACTTTAATGCCAAGGGAAGCCTTTTCCAATCCAGCAAATCCAGACTGACCGCATGTGCCCATTGTCCACCATCCTGATGAAACAGGTGATATTCTCCCTCGAAATATACTAATCCGTTCGGATCGCTGGCCGAGCCTCTGACAGGGGAATAATGATACTGCGAGCGATATTTTTCTGTATAGTAATTCGGGACGGAGGTAAGGTAGATATCCTGAAAATAAGCCGTACCCCCAGTTGCCTTCATACCTATAAAACCACTGGAGTAACTGTTATCCACGATGTCAATCGCCGCAGGTGTGTAGCCATCTACAAACACGCAAATCCGCTCTCCGTGTGTAATGATTTCCAGACTGTGTTTACTGCCCGATGTATCCGGATACGTCATCGCCGAGCTTGTAATCAAAGTTCCATTCGCCTTTCTCAGATGTACCCGAACCTGCTGATCCTCACGTTGCACAGAAGCAACATATCCCTCTGTACCCTTCGGATTCCCTCTGAAAAATAGCCCTGCTTCCATTCCCGGTTCAGAAGGATTCAGCGTCACACTACCTTCCATGACCAGATCGGCAGCTGTCGTACTAAATATTTTCAATGCTCCTTCAGAACTTGTTCCCTCAGCTTTTTGCCCTTTGAGGTCCGGTTGCCATTTTCCACGGATCAAGAACGGTTCATCTACATTCGTATCCATATCACTGACTTGAATGTTCTGAAATAATGCCGACCCATTCCAGACATTCAGTCCCAAATATCCTGATGCGTACGTCGTATCGACCACATCTATAATCGGGCTATACCCTTCATCCCAGTACACTTTAAGACGCGAGCCTTCTACCTTCACCTTGAGATGATAAATATCTCCTTTTTGTAATTTTACCTGCCGTTCCTCTTTGAGTCTTTCGATATCCCCGGCAGCATCGCGCAACCGTAATAATCCGGCAGCTGGCACGATTTGAAGCATATAGGAAGACCATCCATCCTCACTGGAACGGAATACTAGGGTAGCGTCTGCCTGTATGTCTGTGACCATCACATCCGCTTCAAAAGTAAAATCCTGCGATGTAGTTCCAGACATAGCCATCACATTTTCCTGTGGCTCTGACCTCAACAAAAGTCCCTGGATGTTATTTTCTATGTGTCCCTGCCCTTTAATCTGCCAGTTCGTCAAATTCGTGCGCGTGTTTGTGAGCTCTATTCTCATCGCCAATTTCCTACCCTCCAGTACGGATTACGAAGAAAATCTCATTTCAGCGCATAAAGCTCCAGTGAAAATACAGTTACCTGCTCTTCTGCTGAGAATATTTCAAGGGTCTTAGCTTCTGCATCAGGAAATATTAAGTCGGTAATGGCTACCTGTCCGCGATCGAAAAACACTTCAATAGACGAGCGATCTACATAGAGGCGGATGTCCATGCGATCCGGTAAGATTGTTAATGAGGTCCCATGTCTGCCTGCAAAGTCTTCATGAAAATCCGAGCGACCAGACCGTGTCCGGTCTACGTATACTTCCTGCGTGGCGGAAGTATAACCGACGAGTGTCTCTTGTCCATCCGCTACCCGCACTTTAAAGCCAAAGTCTCCAGTGGTTGCAAATTCAGCCACAAGTTCGTAGCAATCCAGCTGCAAGGCAGACAATGCGTTCCGCACTTCCTCCCAAGATGGTTCTGTGAGTGACAGGACAGGGGTTCTTAATCCCTCCAGCTCCCGAACAGGGCGCTGAACAAGCGCAACTGTGCCCTTTCTCGTTTCCAGTGCGAGTTCTCGCGGAATGGACATGGCACCTCTCCAGCGCTCCGTCGGTGTCTGATTGGCATATCTCCAGTTGCTCATCCAGCCCATAAACAGGCGTCGTCCATCCTCTGCCGGGATATCCGACCAACACACACCTGCGTAGTTATCTCTGCCATAATCGAGCCAGCGGACTTTTTCACTTTCCGCATCTGCCACAAATGTTGTTCCATCAAATTCACCCGTAAAATACTGTGTTCTGGACCCTTCCCGAATCCCCGGGGTATCGCCAATGCTTACGAGCATGACCCACTTCACCTGTTCGCGTTTCTCATCAACATATAGCGGAAATAAATCCGGGCATTCCCACACCGCATCATGACTACCAATACCGTGTCCAAATTCACTGGCAAAAGTCCATTCCTTCAGATTCGGAGAATGATAGATTCGAATCGTCTGACCGCAGGCTAGCACCATCACCCACTGCTCTGTAGACTTATGCCAAAACACTTTCGGGTCCCGAAAATCAACGCAGTGCTCATCCTCCAGTACCGGGTTGCCCGCATATTTAATCCAGCTTTCACCTGAATCTTTACTATACGCAAGGCTCTGGCACTGCCGCACCTGTTCCGTCCCCGGAAGCGAAGCATGATGGGTGAAAATGGCTACCAAGCCCGGCTTGCCGCCAAAAAATCCGGATGTATCCTGTTCATCCACTACAGCGCTCCCGGAAAAAATCGTTCCTAGCTCATCCGGCTCCAAGGCAATTGGCTGCTCCTCCCAATTCATCAAATCAGTGCTGACAGCATGCCCCCAATGCATAGGTCCCCATGTGGTGCCAAACGGATGATGCTGATAAAACAAATGATAGCGCCCTTCATAATAAACCATTCCATTCGGATCATTCATCCATCCGTTTTTCGGTGAAAAGTGATAGGATGGGCGGTATTTCTCTTGCCTAATCACGTTCATATACTCATCTCCCTCGAAAAAAGATTCATTTACTTGTGCTTCTGTCATAGCCCGCTTGCTTGATTTGCAACCATTCCTGTAATCCCAGACTGTTCAGCTCCTGCAAATATTCCGGCCACTCCTCTTCTACCTTACCGTTCTGGTACCATTCCGTACGTTTACGGAGAACATAGGCGAATAGATCGGTTTCAATAGTCGACAAACGATCCAGCTCATCGATAGAGAAAAATACTTTAGGATAATTATGATCCGCTTGCATATGGGGAACCATCACCTTTTTGAGCAAACCCAATCGCCATGTCGCATCTTCCGGCTGGGTTGTGTATTTTCCGTAGTATTCATCCAATACAGCTAACGGACCGCCGATGTTCGTCTTTTGTCTGATTTCCACCGGAGCCGAGCCTTCCAGCGGCAGATGCTTCAACATTCCCTTTGCCGCATCATACTCAAAAATATTTTTCTGCTTGGTATCCCCGTAAGTTCCCCAATTGTTCTGTATGGATTGGATCGGATCATAGAGCTGGTCAATCCACTTGGCAGTCGCCTCCAGCTTCTTATTAGCACTGGTGATCACCATGCGCCCGCGATCGAAGCCGATGCCATTCGTCCGTGTAACATTCACATGTCCATCCGGTCCAGCCAGCGGCGGCATGAGATCGTATTTTTTATTCGGTCCTGTAATATTGGCCTTATCCCATGTAAAGTACAGACCATAGCGGTGATCCTTCCCTTTGGCCAGATAAGTGTTCCAATCCTGCTGGGAAGACTCTATGTCCACCAGCCCTTCCTTGTATAAATCATGAATATATTTGACTGCTTCCTTATATCCGTTATCCGCTGCCGTAAATACGACTTTCCCATCGTTCGTCACTACTGTATGATCCCAGTTCTCTCCAAGCCCAAACGCCCCGTATAAAAAGGCCAAATCCTCGCCGCCAGGCTTATCTATAAACGATAATGGAATCTCATCCGCCTGCCCGTTGCCGTTGGGGTCCTTTGTTTTAAAGGCAATCAAGACCTGCTTCAGCTCTTCGGTCGTTGTCGGCATGGACAAGCCCAGCTTGTTCAGCCACTCCACATTAATCCACGGCAAATCATCTACGGACTGGATCGCTTCTTTTCCTGTTCCCAATTCTTCAATCCACGGAAAGGAATAAATATGTCCATCCGGCGCAGTCAACATCGCTTTATATTCCGGTGAATGCTCCAATACCTTTTTAAAATTCGGCATATGTTGTTCAATCAAATCCTCCACCGGAATAATGACACCGTCTTTGGCCAGCTTGAGTAAGTCATAATCCGAGTAGCCCGCATCGAACACTGCATCTGGCAAATCACCGCTGGCAATAGCCAGATTCCTTTTTTCCACAAACTGGTCACTGGTAAAATTCTTCCAACGAATATGAATACCCGTTTTTTCTTCCAGCCGTTTGTTAATCAGCTTGTCGTTCGGATCTGCCGGAGCAAGTGGTGAGCTTTGAGTTAAAAAGTTGAGTGTCACTTTTCCATTCACATCTGTTGCATCGCTTTCATTAGAGGAATTGCTGCTACCGCAGCCGGAAAGAACTAAGATCGCCGCCAGTGCGGCAAATGAGGCAGTTTTGACTGTTTTCATCTGGATGACCTCCATCGGATAATGGTAAAAAGCACATATAGCAAATGAAGTGTGCGGCATCTGTTATTTTAAAGAGCCGACCATAACGCCCTTTTCAAAATACTTTTGGAAAAAAGGATACATCACAAGCAGTGGAAGACTGGATATGACAATCGATGAATATTTGATCATTTCCGAAAGACGTTTCAGTTCCGCCATTGCTAATTGATCACTAATCATGCCAGGCATCGTCTGGTTTTGGATCAGGATCGATCTCAGCACCAATTGAAGCGGATGCAGCTGTGCATTATCCAGATAAATCATGGCATCAAAATAAGAATTCCACTGACCAACAAAGGCATATAGCGCAATGACAAAAATAATGGGTTTGGACAGCGGCAGGACAATTCTAAAAAATATCGTCCAGTCCGAGGCTCCGTCCACGTTGGCGGCCTCTTTTAATTCATTAGGTACACCTTTAAAGAACGTTCGTGCCAAAATCAGATCCCACACATTGATTGCACCGGGAAGAAGAATAGCCCATACGGTATCCAGCATCCCTAAATTTTTGACCAACAAATAGGTTGGAATCAGACCTCCACTGAAAAACATGGTGATGATAAACAATGTCATAAAGAAATTCCGCCCTACCAAGCTGTTCACCGATAAGGCATAGCCAGCGCAAATCGAAACCGTCACAGAGATCAAGGCAAAGCATGAAGAATAGAACACCGAATTGGCAAACCCACGGAGCATCGCCGGGTTGGACAAAATTTTCCGATATCCCTCCACACTCCAATCCGAAATACGGAAGGATAGCCCTTTGCTTAACAAAACGGTCGGGTCCATAAACGAAGCAATCACGATATAACCCAAGGGAACTACAATAATCAAAACAGCTAAAGTGAGCACAATGTAATTCACACCTAGGATGAAGCGGTCCAGATTGGAATGTTTGACATGCATAAAGAGGCTCCTTTCCTAATAAAGCCCTTCTCCCTCATTGAGCTTCTTGACGATAAAGTTAACGGTCAGCAGCAAAACCACATTAATCACCGAATTAAACAGCCCGACCGCCGCAGAATAAGCATAATTGCCGGATTGCAAGCCGACTTTATACACATAGGTAGGAATAATTTCAGAAGTAGGCAAATTCATGGATGTCTGCATAAGATACGCCTTCTCAAACCCAATCGACATAATTCCTCCTGCTGCCAGGATAAAAACAATCGCCATAATCGGTTTAATCGTCGGCAAATCAATATGCCATATGCGCTGAAGCAGGTTGGCTCCGTCCAGACTTGCCGCATTATGCAGTTCGGGATCAACATTAGCGAGCGCAGCTACATAAATGATTGAAGACCACCCCGCCCCCTGCCAAATTCCAGACAGGATATAAATCCAGCGAAAATATTCAGGCTCTGTCATAAAGATCACAGGGTTGCCGGTCACCGATGCAATGATTTGATTCAAAGGTCCGGTCGGAGACAAGAAAATAAACAACATACCCACAATGACAACAACTGAAATAAAATTAGGGGCGTACAAAACAAGCTGGATATTCTTTTTCAATCCCGCCTTGCGGATTTGATTCAGCATGACCGCTAACAGGATTGGTACAGGAAACCCGAGTACAAGTCCATAGAAGCTCAGTTTCAGCGTATTAAAGAAAATATCCGTAAAATTGGGCGATTCTAAAAATTTAGTGAAGTACTTCAGTCCAACCCAGTCACTTCCCCATATCCCTTTAAGCGGGCTAAAATCCTTGAATGCAATAATGGCCCCATACATCGGAACATACTTAAAAAGAATCGTAAGAATCAGTGCAGGCGCCAGCAGTACGTAAAGAAAATAGTTTTTGCGAATATAGTCTAGCTTGCTGCGAATGGACCTTTGCTCCCCCAGTGCGGCATGTCTCTGAGCTGCCTTAGCCAAGTTTGCCATTTGCGTTCCCCCCATCTGTAATAACCGTCTGTACAAGACAACTGAAAAGGCTTACATTTTTCATCTTCAATTTACCAAATCAAATTATCATTCGTCAATAACTTTTGTAAAATATTTTATTTACATTTGACCAAAATATTATTGTCATTCTGAGCTTTTGTAACAAAAAACAAAAATAATCATCCCCTATGATCCAAATCTGAAAGTTCCCCATTAACAATGACCGCTTCACTTATTCGACCCTAATGTACCCTCTCTGTTTCAATGAGCATTTTTTTATCCAGCTTATACAAATTTGAATTTCAGTTCATTTTTCGATCTGATAAAGATAAATACAGGCTATTAAATAAACTTTACAAATGTAAAAATATTTTATACATTTGTAATCTCAACATTGCTATTTTATGCGAACTATTATACATTTAGGATACATTTTAGGTCTGAACGGAAAGTTGGCAGAGGCAACTGTACCTCTCAAGCAATCCATTTATTAAGTGAAGGTGGAACCTGTCTATGAAGAAAGAAAAAGTCACCATTCAAGATATTGCTGACGCTTTGGGAATCTCCCGAAACACCGCATCCAAAGCCATTAACGGTAGTGAGAGCATCCCGGTTGATACTCGGAACAAGGTCATTAAAAAAGCGATCGAGCTCAAATATAAGCAATTTGCCTATGTGGAAACAGACAGTATCATCCCTAAGAACCAAGGTAACATTGCCCTGTTTACATGCAATCTGCCGAACAGCTCGCATTTTGGCTCCTTTCTGATCAGTGGGCTGGAAAAAAGAATAAGTGCAGAAGGGTATAATTTGTCTATTCATATTGTGCGGGAAAACGAAATCCAAGCGGGAACACTGCCTAATAATTTTGAAGCGTCTAAGGTTGACGGAATCATTTGTATTGAAATGTTCGATCCACAGTATAGTGAGCTCGTTACGAGTTTGGGACTGCCTACAATCTTTATTGATTGCTCGGTGGACATTTTTTATCCTGATTTGAAAGCGGATTTATTGTTGATGGAAAACGAACATAGCGTTTATTCTGTTACCAAAAGCCTGATTGATCGTGGATTTGCGCGGATTGGTTTTGCTGGGGATTATAAACATTGCAAAAGCTTCAACGAGCGGTGGGTTGGATATAACCGTGCTTTAATCGAAGCAGGCCTAAGTGTGGATTTATCTTGCTGCATCGTTGATCAGGACCGAAATTTTTTCTCCGAATCGGATTGGATGGATAAACAATTAGAGGGCATGAGCGTGCTTCCATCTGCGTTCGTGTGCGCCAATGATTTTATCGCCGTCAGTGTCATGAAAGCGCTCAAAAACAAAAACTTGAAAATTCCCGAAGATATTGCTGTGTTTGGGTTTGATAACGCTCCTGAATCCCGGATTGTAGAGCCTCATTTATCCACCGTGCATATCTACAACAACGAGATGGGGATTACGGCGGCTGAGATGCTATTGGCGCGAGTCAAAGATCCTTCCAGGCCTTATCAGATTACGCATATCAGAACTGAGCCGATATTTAGAGAATCGACTCCTTTACAAATAGAAAAGTAAAAGAGGGGGTCTGGCGACGCTCCGCGAACGGAACGTTGCTCCAATCGCTGTTGTATCCGGATTTTATTGAATAGCTTTGTGGTAAAAATCCGGATACAAAGGCGACCGCTGAGGCTTTTTCGCAATCGTTCCGTTCTCTCCGCTACTTTCAGCAAATTTGCTATTTTAGAGATGTTCTAAAACCAGAAACACCAACCATGGATAGAATCGTCTAAACTCTTAAACTTTAAGAATACAAAATGGCAAGCCTCTGATGATTTAGAGGCTTGCCATTTTACTAATTGTATTAACTAATGGATGGGGTGCTACAGTTTTAGTCTCCGGCTAATCGTTTATAGATCCTCTGCTGGAACTACAGGAACTACAGAGACCGCTGACTCTCCCTCTATTTCCTTCTCATCTATTTCTGCCCCATCGACTTTTGTTCCATCAACTTTCGTTTCATCGACTTCTTTTTCATCTACCTCCGTTGCCTCTACCTCATCCACTTCGTCACTGCTCTCTTCATTCATCAAGGCTCTTGGTGTATAGAGCTTGGGAATCGGCACGTTCGCCCAATTCATATCGGATGCAAAGTAAAAGCTCGTGTAGGACGGCTGGTTATAGCCGGTATTTTGACGCGCCACATCCGCACGATACTGCGGGTCATGCATCAACGTGTACAATTTATGCGTTGTAGGCTCGGTGCTCAAATAGATACGAATCGCAGAGCTATCCGCTGTACGGACAAGCATTTCCTCGCGCCAATCTCCGAAAATGTCAGCTACCAACGATGGCGTTCCCTTGGTATAATTGTTCGTTTTGGTACCTGATGCGGTGAGTAATGTGCCTCGTTTCCAATCTTCAATGGTTGGGGTTACATCGATCGCCCCGTTCACGATTTGTGTGGTCATATCAGCCGCCCATTTGATACTCATATTGGTACCCGGCATCTTGGTATCCAATTGTTTGCCCGCAGCGGTCCACAAGCCTATGGCCCAAGTCTCCAGTCCTCGCTGATCCGGGTCTATGTCACCGACCATCCCCCGACCTGTATCCTTACCGGAATACCCACCGTAGATGACTTCACCCGTTTTGGCATCCCGCAGCGAATAACCATAAGGGGCATAGGTGCCGCCTTCATGCACCATAAAGATTTCTTTTCCTGGCCGATCAGGGTCAATATCAGTCACATGCAGCGCGTCACCGTGTCCCAATCTGGCGGTTTGGCCCGGAATTGCGCTTTCAGGAGGCATAACATCAAACGAGCTGTACAACAGGCTGCCATCATGGTCGATCGTGGCGGAGCCATATACAATTTCGTCTTTGCCGTCTCCATCCACGTCTGCGGCACTCAGCGAATGCGCTCCTTGTGTAGTCAAGGTGCCGAATTTCGGGTCCGTTCCATCCCGTCCGTGCGGACTATCATTAAACGGATTGGTCATCGGTGCCCAGCCACTGTCCACCATCCAATGTTTTTGGAGATGGCGACCATCCCACGTATAAGTGACCAAGGTGGAACGCGTATAATAGCCGCGTGCAAATACGGCGTATGGTTTGCGTCCATCCAGATATGCTACTCCTGCCAGAAAACGATCCACACGGTTAGCAGGTTCAATCCGGGCCATAGCGTAGTCTCCCCACATAAGTCCATCATCATGGCGCTCTGGCTCATAGCGAATCGTCTCCAGCTCGGTACCTGTTTTTCCTTTGAAAATGGTCAAATACTCTGGTCCATCCACAATGAAGCCTTCAAATTCTCTCAGCTTGTTTTTGTCACTCCGCGCAGGAGCATACACATCCATAAAGTAATCGGTCAGGCTTTCCGCATCCTTGCGGGATAACGGGTAGTTATACTTTGGAGCAATACCAAAGCATTCCTCCAGCGTAGCAGGCCACTGCCCCTTCACCACTTCTTCATGCTTCGTCCAGTTCATGAACATATTCACTACATGCTCATAATAATCCGTACGACTCAAACGATAATCGTCCTTATGTGTAATTCCAGCTTTGCGATCCTCACGGGGCAGGGTAATATATTTTTCTTTTTTGGGCTTGCCCTTCTTGTCAAAAGTAATCGTTTTGGTCCCCGGAGCGGTCTTGAACATCAGCTCGGCTTTGCCATCGCCGTCAAAGTCATACACCATCATTTGTGTATAATGGGCACCTGAGCGAATATTCACACCGAGATCAATCCGATACAGCAGCTTGCCCTCGAACGTATACGCATCGACATACGTATTTCCGGTATAACCCTTCTGAGATACATCTTTGGAGTTGGATGGGTCCCATTTTACAAAAAATTCATATTGTCCGTCTCCGTCCACATCCCCCACACTCATATCGTTGGCCGAATAAGTATAGGATTCACCTGCGGGTGTTACGCTATCAGCAGGCTTTTGCAGAGGAAGCTCATAATAACCCTGCTGCCATGGCTTCACTTTGGCACTGCGATCCTTTTCTTTCCCTTTAACGACTGAAGCGACCCTGTACACCGCATTTCCGTTTCCTTCCTTATCCAGATAATTGGTGCTGTCCGTCACCGTCGCGATTTTCTTGCCATCACGGTATACGTTAAAGTCTGCTCCTGTCAGCCCTGCTGAACTGTAGCCATTCACTTCCTGGGCCAATAACCGCCAGCTTAAAAATACACCCTCTTGCGTCGCCGCAGCTACCAGACCGCGATCCAGCTTTTCCAGCTGAATGCTGCCACTACGGTTTTGTTCTACTGCGATTGCTGATTCTGCCTGCAGCGTGGGTTCGGATAAGTCTTCCGCAGCCACTCCTCCAGTCGTGCCCGTCATCGCCAGCATTGCTGCCAACGCGGCGGTCAAAGTTCCCTTTTGCCATGCGCCTTTCCTTTGAGCCATCCAATTCGTCCTCCTCAATTGTATTGTGATGACAAGCAAATACAGAAAATGATTGCGCTTACATAATTTAAATTCCTTATTATTATAGTTTTGCTGTTCCCCCAAACGCGTTTAAATATCCGAGTATTTCTCTACACAAATCCGTGTTGTTGCCCGTTTCTATTGAAATGACCCCATTAGCCCGTTTAAAACGTTCCATTTTGTGAGTCGACCATGTTAGTTGAAGTGAGAATATCCGAATATCATAAAATGATAAAATGAACGAGCTGTGATCAAACATACATACCTATCAAGGTTCCACAAAAATGATGTCACAAAATGACCCGTTGCGATTGTTATATAGACATAAATACAAGGAGGTGAGCTCTTGCAGGCAACCATCCCCGGGGATACACAGGACAAATACAGCCAGATTGAGCTGGCCATAGAACGTATCAAGGCTGGTGAACAGCAGGCTTATGAAATCATTATTCGGCAATTCGAGCGTCAGATGTACACCTACTGCTTTTATATTTTGAAGAATCATGAAGCCACAGAGGACGCGGTTCAGGACATTTTTATCAGAGCTTATGAGCATCTTCATCAATACAGCAGACAGACCAGCTTCTCGGCATGGCTATACAAGATAGCCTATCATCACTTAATGAATATCAAAAGGAAACACAGCCGCTGGCTCAAACTGGTTCAGCAGGTCAAGGAACAAGAGTCCATCGCCCAAGTATCACCTTATATAAGTGTGATTGAAGAGCTGCTGACTTATCTTACCCCAGAAGAACGTCATATTCTGCTACTGAAGGCTGTCGAGCAATACAGCTTTGAGGAAATTAGCAGCATCATGGGCTTAAAGTCGGCAACCATCCGCAAAAAATATGAGCGGCTTCGGCGCAAGCTGCTGGACCACAGAAGCAAAGGAGGACTTGTTAATGGACAAACATCTAACACCACCTTATGAGCGTGAAATGGACCCGTTGGAAAATTGGATCCATGAATCTGTCATGCCCAGAGGCAGTATGAGTGATCAAATTATGAAGCAGATTGAAAATAGAGCCATACAAAGAAAGACGACGAAACCAAAGTTTGCAAAACGGGCTGTCCTGGCGGCATCCGTAGTTGGCATATTAGGGGCAGGAGTGGTAGGCGCCGGGTTTGTATCACCCACGATGGCGGCCACACTCAAGCAAATTCCTGGAATTGGAAGTATTTTTTATGGATTGAGCTCGGATGAAATTCAGACTGCTGTAGATAAGGGCATTCTCAGTCATCCTAATGAAAGTGTGACGCATGACGGAATTACACTCACATTAAGCGATGTTCTGTATGACGGTACACGCCTGTCCTTCTCCATTGAGCGTAAAGGTGAGAATTTGCCGGAAGGCTCTATAAGCCCTTATGTACCTATGGATGCCAAAACTGAAAATAGCGATGGCGAATGGGTAAAGGCACATAAAGTGCCTGAGAAGAATCAGCTTAAGGGCTACTTTAAGCATCCCGAAGTACAGATTAATGGAAAAAAGGTTGACTCTCAACAATTTATATACGGTGATGATCCGCACAAAAAAAATTCTGTCGTTGGGGAATTCATGCAGTTAGGATCTTTGCCGGACGAGTTTGAGTTGACGGTTAAAACTTCGATGACAGGTGTCAACGAGCCCTATGAATTCAAAGTTCCGGTGAAAATCGACAACACCATGATTGTGGTCCAACCGAATGAGACGAAGACCAGCAATAACTTCAGCTATACCGTGAAGGAGCTGAAATCCACCTCAACAACGACTCGTCTAGTGCTGGACAGTACAGGTGAAGTGCCTGCTTCTCAGGAGCAGACGGGAGAGTATGCGCCAACGATGATGTATTACGATATTGCAGATGATCAGGGCAACATTCTAGAGCAGCGCAAATTCGGTTATTTCCACAGCAAGCCTAAGACAAAATATCATGTGGATGAGCTGTACGATGCTCTCAAGCCGAATACGAAATACGTAACGATTAAGCCGTTCACTTTGACCGTCAAGCCTACCGACTGGAGCATTGTGGGACAAGTGAATGACAAGGTTGGCAACGAAGTGAAGAAAGGCGACAAAACGTATATCAAAGAACTGGAAATGAAAATCCCTGTGCCAGCCCAATAACATCAATGCAAGAGTGAGCAAGCCTGGATGAGAATCCAGGCTTGCTCATTTGGCTTGCTTTACATTAACCCGTCCCTTCTCCTGCTTATTCAACTGTTTTTTACTGGTTATACAAGCAAAGGGTAAGTTTAGGTTATCTTTAATTTGTATATCTCCCAATTAGTGAGGGACAAATGAACGAAAATCGTCTCGACTGGACTGGTCCGCATGATAAAACACGACATCTCCATCCTGTAAATGAAAGGTGTGTCCGTGCGGGTCCTTTATCTCTCTACGATATCCCTCCAGTTGCCATTGGTTCAAAAGCGGGCCATTGATATATTGCAAATGTGGATGCTTGGTGTCCCCCTGACGGAGTGATTCCAAATTAAAGTGAACCACTATAAAGCCTGTCTTCTTGAATATATCTGTATGCTCGTTTAGCTCCTGACGGTGACTGACCTCGTGCAAATCCGTCCCTTTGGTAACGGCGTACACATCAGCAGGCAGACTATACTCGCCATACCAGCGCTGAATCGCCGCATTCGCACGATCGGCATCAACCCCATTCGGCAGGTCCGTCTTTGGACCGATCAAGGTACGCGCAGCAGCAGGCAGCACTAGCCAGTCGTAGCGTCCAACCCAGGTCTTGCTGCGTGTTATACGCTGGACATACAGCGCCACATAACGTTCCAGCGTTAACTGACTTCGCTCTGCTTCACTCAGTCCATGTTGATATTGGTAGGCTGCTGTATCCTGCATTTCCTCCATAGGGACATTGCGTAACCGTTCGTTCAAAATAACATATCGTTTCTCCCGGTCCTCGGCCGATCCTATACGGATAAATTTTCGGCTACCTGCATGTGTATACAGATCTACCGCTTCCCGCTGTCGCCCATCTTTGCTCACCCAATAAAATGAAGGGGTAATACGAATTCCATCCTGTGCGCTGAACATATTGCCTTTGGTTTTGAGGTCAAACTTGAAATGATAGCCTGTCTTGACTGCCACATTTGCATAACCTTCATGTGGGTGACTGCCTGGGCGAACGGGCAATGTGAAGGGCTCCGGGTTCCCTCTAGGCAACCCGTCAATATTGCCAAGCCCTGTCCAATAGGACAGACCGCTATGCATTGGGCTGCCTTTTTGCTGCCGAAATACACGCTCCCAATGGTAATCTGCAATATCCGTGATATGAAAATCATACATCCGTCCGATGACCTCAATATTCACCACATCATTAGCAACATGATGGGCGAGATCCGTGTTGGCATGGCGCTGCTCGGTGAATCCATCCGATGCATTTTCGGCAATGGTGCGGAACTCGACTGTATAATTGCCTTCATCGACCCATACAGGCAAATAAAAGTCTGTGTCCAGTTGCAGCACCGGAATGTCGATCCAGGTACCTCGCGGATAAAAATGCGTCTTTCCTTGGTCGTACACATCGAACGGAAAGCGCACCTGCTTGGTTCGTACATATTTGGCATACTCCCGATCACCATAGCCGGGAATATTCAAATGCGGACCTGCTGTCGAAATCGTCACTCGGAAAGGACGCTCCAAAATAAGTGCGGATCGCCCCTTCGTAGGTTGGGTTTTCTGATTATGAGCAGCATCATCCGACACTTTAGACAGATTCACTACGGGAGTGTGGACAGTCACCGTATTGATTCCCTGTATCGGCAACGTTTTATCCGCACCTCCATTGATATTTCCTTTGAGAATAGCATAAGTGATGTTACCACTGCTGGGCGTGTTGGGCTTATTGATCTTATGCTTATCAATCACATGATTCGGACTGTACAGCACATCGGCCCCAATCGCTCCGGAAGAGGGAATCACACCTGGTTTAGGGCCATTTACCTTGACGCGCTCTGGATTCATAATGATCTTGTTTTCAAAGGTCAAAGTATCGTTCTCCACTTCGATTTCCTTAACTGCCTCCTCTGCCTTAGATTTCAGTACACTGCGATCATCAGGCACACTGGGCTTGCTGCTGCCGCCATTTTTGCTGCGACTACCTCCGTCCACTGTGCCTGGTGCAGGGGGCGGATAAAAGTTACCCTGGGTCGCCGCAATATAAGAAGGGGGAGTATAGGATTGCGGACGCAGGGTGATTGCTTCATTGGGTAACGCATAGTTTCGGAGTGTAGCCTCCTTGATGCCATATACCTCCAAATTGTCTATCTTCCAATAGGAGTACGGACGGACGATTTGGTAAGTATAAGTTCGCTTCACAGTCTCATTCCGCCGAGACTTTTTCTTAGGCCGCCAGGTCAACCGATATTCCCGTTTTACGTTCACCGTATATGTACACTGACCCGTCATGTTCACAAACTTATGTTGAAAAAGGTATCTCTTGGCTTGTACATGACCGTACAGGCTTTCAGAGGTAGGAATACCTTTGGATACGTCAAATCGTTCCCGACCACGCTGGTCCGCTTTGATCACGGCAGATACTACTGGGTCCAGTTCGGCAGTTTCCAAGCGCAGGCCTGGAACGGGACGGGAGCAGACAACACCTTTCGTTGGCTGTTCATGATCTTGGCAATCTGAGGGCGCTCCCTCTTGGCTTTCTCCAGGCTTAGGACAGCCCTGAGCTTCTTTGTAATACAAATAAGCGGTAAACTGCTCAAAAGAACCGTCATAGGTAAACCCGGGTACAATTCCCGGCAAAATATCTCCGCTTGGCGGTTTACCTGTCGTGCTTTTCTTGTAACCCACATACTCATATTTCGGATTGGTTGGCGGGGTGAAATCATACGGTTGATTAGGTTTAAGTTCATCTTCTATTAGTGTAAATACGTTGTTAAGTGACTTTCCATCAGTGGTAAAATGCTTGACGATGAGTGCGCTCTCTAGTTCGATTTTGAATAGAATGGGCTGGTAGATGCGCCAAGCTTCTACTTCTTTGGCACAGGTAGGACAGCTCTCTTCTTTTATATTTTTAGGTTTATCAGCATTCAATCTCATATTAACTGTAATTGGTATCACAGTGGTATCCGTACCAATCCCTTGTTTTTGGAAAGGCTGAATGTCTTTTGCCTCTGTTCCAATGCTCATAGGATATATATAATCCTGATATTCATCTTGTCGAGATTTATTAAAATATTGAATGTAATCTGAATTTCTTTGATTTTTTTCAGGATTATACAATGAGGCTTCAACATTTTTGATTCTACGGCCTGGAAATTTAAATTTATATGTGAATGTAGCTTCCCCTTGCATATTCATATTGGGCTGCTTCTTCTGTGTAACCCACTCTTTTGCTGTGTTTCTCCACATATCAAAATACATCATTCCAACAAAATACCGGTCATTCTTATCTTGAAAGTATGAAAGTGGTGTTATCTCTGTATCGGCTGCTGCATTGTTGGTACCAAAAGAAAAAGGCGGAAGCTGCAAGAATAGCAGTACTCCCACCAGCAATAAGCCCCAAACTCGTTTAGTCATCATCACAATTAATTTCCCTTCCACGGATTGACCATTAGCGGAATATAATCATTTGCTAATAAAGGTAGACCAATAAACTGAATATCTTGTAATTTAAAGGATTTATAATTTTTTATACCTTGAAATACTTCATCTGCAGATGAGTAAATCGGAAAATATTGCATCTTGGTTCCGTCACCGTTGTCAATCGTCAATTGATCAACAGCATATCGATGTCTGGTATCACCATATTTAGTAATAAAGAAAATACTTCCAGACAGAGAGTGGGTTTTTACTCTCACTTTCAAGTATGGTGTTCCTTTTGCATTGATGTACGGCTCAATTGAATAAACGTCTCTGAGCAACTTAATGGGTAAAGTTGACTGTTTAAAAAACATAACTTTATTATAGGTTCCACCATCAACTTTCTTAAGAAGATATGGGTTAGACGTAAACGCCTTTTTATACGGCTCAATACTCACCGCCTGATGCCCTGTATCCTCTAATGCGGCGATTTCCTTCTTCCCAATCCAGACCCAGCGGCTGACCTTATCCCACTCCACCGTCTGTCCCAAACCCTCACTTACTAACCGTAGCGGCACGAAAGTGCGGTTTTGCTTCAAAATAATTTTCGTCTCGTATGTTTTGGTCTGCCCATCGACAGTAGCGGTGTTTTGTCCCACTGTCATGTTAACGGCATGTGCATCATTCTTAATCGACACGGCTAATTGGCCGCCTGTTTTCTCCCAGCCCACCTTAGCGCCCAATGCCTCGGATACAAACCGGATTGGAACCATGACATAATCATTACCATCCTGAAAAGGTTTGGCATCTGGGAACTGTATTTTTTTCGCATTTAGTAAGACTTCAATTGGCTTGGTGCTACTTGCCGCCTCCGTCGTTGTAATCGTACTTGCCGCGCCCCATAGCAACGTGACTGCGGTCAAACTCAGCATCCATTTTTTCATACTCATCTCTCTCGATCCCCTTTGTCTTCTTCAACTTTTAAGCTATGTATATCATCTCTAATCTCATAACTTATCGCATCCCCACTTTCGGAAAATACTGGATACAACTTATTTATTATAGGGTTTACCAATTACAAAATCTATAAGAAAAGTGATTAATATAGCAACAAAAAAGGGCTGCCTCTCCCTTAGAAGGAAGAAACAGCCCGTGTGCTTCACGCGCAAAAACTATGAATATATCAGTCCATACCATATAAATTGTTCCAGCATCATCCAATATTTCTTATATCATAAATCATAACAGACTAAAAATCAAACGTTACTTTTTTTCTCACAAAGCTGGAATCCCGGCGAACTTTTGACGCCCCCTGTCCCCCATTCATCTGCCTCCCTTACACATAAGCTGGAAGCCACGTCCCGTGCGCTGCAATCAGGTCGTCGCACAGAGAAACGATATCATCCATGGATAATTCAGCCGAGGTGTGCGGGTCCAGCATGGCGGCGTGATAAATATGTTCTTTTTTCCCCGTAATCGCAGCTTCAATTGTTAATAGTTGGGTGTTGATATTCGTTCGGTTCAGTGCAGCACATTGGGGCGGCAAGTCACCGACAAAGGTCGGCGTAACCCCATTACGATTCACCAGGCAGGGCACCTCCACACAGGCTTCCTTCGGCAAGTTGGTAATCAAACCTGTATTCATCACATTACCGCCAATGGCAAAAGGCTGATTGGTTTCAATTGCCTCAAATATATAAGAAGCATATTCGTTCGACCGTTCATGGCGCAGATCCTGATTGCCCAAAAGTTCTTCACGCATCGTCTCCCAGCGTTCAATCTGGCTCACGCAGCGGCGCGGATATTCATCCAAAGGAATATTGAACCGTTCAATCAGCTCTGGATATGTCCGTTTGATAAAATACGGATGATACTCTGCGTTATGCTCGGACGATTCCGTAATGTAATAGCCGAATTTCAGCATCATTTCAAAGCGCACCATATCATGATGCTTTTCCTGCTGCTTGGCGGCAGCCCGCTTTTTAATCTCAGGATACAAATCCACCCCGTCCTTGCTCACTTCGAGCAGCCATGCCATATGATTGATACCTGCAATTTTCGCCTTTACCCCTGCCTGCTCCAGTCCAAGACTTTTGAACAACTCCGGTATACACGCCTGTACGCTATGACACAGCCCTACTGTCCGGACACCGCCGTGTACGTTCATTACATTCGTCAACACAGCCATCGGATTTGTATAGTTGAGGAACAGTGCTTCCGGGCATACTTCGCGCACGTCTGCCGCAAAATCGAGCATCACTGGGATCGTTCTTAAATTGCGGAAAATGCCGCCAATGCCGACCGTATCGGCAATCGTTTGGCGCAGACCGTATTTTTTGGGGATCTCAAAATCCGTAATCGTACACGGATCATAGCCGCCCACCTGAATGGCATTTACTACATAGGCTGCTCCACGCAGTGCTTCCTTGCGATCAGTGTAAGAGCGGATCACACAGGTACTCCCCGTTGTTTTTTTCAAATTGGATAAAATATTCTCCGAATCCTTCAGCCTAACGGGATCAATATCGAACAATGCCAGTTCAAAGCCCTGCAAAGCAGGCGTCAACATACAATCGCCAAGTACATTTTTAGCAAATACCGTACTGCCTGCACCCAGAAATGTAATCTTGCTCATACTTTGTCCCCCATTCACCTTTTTGTTCGCGGTTTTGCACCTCATATGCAAGGATACCCACCGCCACTCTCCCCTTTTCAGGAGGAAAGCGACGATGGGAAAGATTAGTCATGACTATGCGTTATTGCCGCCCTTTCAGGATACCCCCACTGATTTAGCTGGGCTGATAAGCCGAGGCGGCAAGACAGATGTTACCGGGGATGTCGTAGTTGGCGGAGCTGTTGAAGTCTCCGGGCTAACTGATTTTGCCGGTGAAGCCACGGCCCCTGCCTCAATTACGGTTACCTTGGCTATTGCCTTTAACTCTGTCCCTTCCACTTTGCCCTTCAATTCAAACGAACCTGGAGCAGCATATTGTGCAGGGTCTATATCCTCCCATTCCACAGCTACCCATTTGGTGGAGCCTTCCCCATACGTAGCTTCCACTACGCTTGGCAGTTCAGGTTTTTCACCCACATGAGTGGTTACATTCACCTCTTTTAATGCAGTAATGTTCTCAGTTGCCACCAGACTCTGTGCTGTACCAGAGGCCAGACCTGCCACCTCGTTTGCATTCAATGCGCGGCTGTAGATCCGGAAGTCATCCACCAGACCATTGAAATATGGATCAGGGTACTGGGACTTACCGATAAAATTATTTTTCGTCTGTCCCAGACTGGTTGGATTCAAGGTCAGATTGGTATTGCGTCCCACTTCTTTCCCATCCACGTACAAAATACCTGTGGAGCCCGAAAGCGTGACCGCAACATGCTTCCATACGCCTGTCGGCAATACAGGGGCATCAATCGTCTGTTCCTGTCCTTGCCCGTTACCCTGATTCGTAATGGCAAATAGCATCCGGTTCCCGGCTTTAGGGGTCAGGAACATATATTCATTGGTCCCGGAACCAAAGTCAAAAATCCGCACATAATCGCTCAGGCTGTTCGCTTTGACCCAGCCGGATACGGTCAATTGCTGTGCCCGACTGACAATTCCTGCCGGAAGCTGCACATAGCTGTCCTTGCCGTTCAGGCTGACAGCATTGCCTGTTTTACCCGCAGCCCATGCCACGGTCCCCTTAACGGTAGCATCATTGCCGCTATCTGATGAATCTACAGCAAGAGCACCGCTTGTTTCGTCAAACTTGTAAACGGCAAGCCGTTCAGGTAACGGTGCCGCCGGTTCAGCGATCACAGTTACTTTAGCCTCTCCTGATAACTGGGAATCGCTGGCTGTCAGCTTGAAGATATACGTTCCTGGCTCGGAAACATCCACCTTCGTACGTATTGATGTCTTGCTGCTGAATGTGACCTTCGCGTTCTGTGGTCCTTCAACCAGACTCCACTCGCTTGTCACTTTTCCTTGCGGAAGCCCGTCATCTGTAGTTGTACCTTTCAGAATAATCTGATCCGGCAGCTTCACCTTGGAATCTTTGCCTGCATCAACGACAGGTGCTTTGTTGGGATCTGGTGTGGTTGGTGTCAGCTCTACCGTATAGGAGGATGCTGTACCAATTTCCAATTTAAGCTTATTGGTTGGTGCATACGCATTAAACTTGCCTTGCGATTGTCCCCCCACTTTAACCAGGTACGTTCCTTTCTTTAAACCATCAAATGTAACGTACGTAGAATGAGCTTGGCCCGGCGTTTGATTTTTCAATTGAAGCCATACATTATCCTTGGATGTTGCCAGCTTGGCTTCAGTATACTGATCCTTTTCCAGCTCGATATACAGCTTTTCCGTGATCAAATTGACCCGTTTGAACAAACCGTCCAGCGGCTTGATCGTATACACGTTACCGCTTTTGCTCACCTCTGCACCGTAGCCCGTCAATCCGAATATCGGATCAACCGCGATATCCGCGCTTAAGGTTTTAAGTGCACCGAACAATCCGAGGTCAGCCTCACCGCTCATGCCGCGCCAGCCGTTAAAGAGCGGGACGTTTTTACCGCCGCCGGTGCCGTTTGTTCCGTTATTGCCTTTTTCCGCTTGATACGTCCATGCGACCGCCCCGATGTTCTCAGGGTCCGAGCTGATTTGCCCGGAGTTAATCGCTCCGACATTGGCAATTTTGGCAGCATAGGACAGCCGTTGTTGCTCCTCGCGATGATTGTCCTCATGATGACGAATCCAGTCATCCATCGCATATCCCGCAAGTGAAGTCGTGTACTGGAAGTTAAACCAGTTCTCCCCGGTAATCGTCACCGGATCGGTATAGTAGTACCATACAGGCATATGACCGCGTGACGCACGAGTTTTGGCATTAATTTTCCCCATCATTTCCAGGGCTTTACTTTGCTCGCCCTCTGTATCTATATTCTGCTTGGCTAACGTATATACAGCCTCTTCGCCTGTATTGTCGTAGCTATATTCAGAACCGTAAGGATACTTTGTATTTTTAAAATTGTTATATTTGCGATCCATTTTTTCCTTGAGATCATTCGCTTCATCATCGTAGCCCTCATCATGAAGGGCCTGAATAATATCCGGCGTGGTCAGCTCACCCATCAAACCTGTTTCCCAGTTGTACGCAACGGGTCCTTCATATAATGCTTTGAAAATGTTATAGGCCCGCAGCAAATAGGTTTCCTTCGGATGCTTGTAAGTGACGAGATCCGGGTATTCCTTGGCAATCTTATACATACTGAAATACGTGTTGTATACATGCGGGTATGCATATCCCCGGTAGGTCGGTGTATCATTTGGCTCCGGCATCAGGAAATCATGAATTAAATAGTCCTCATGATGTCCATTCATCAGATTCGTCCAAATTGCCGTCTCCAAATAATCGTCTACGGCCCGCACCTCTTTGGCGACTGGAGAAAGCGTGTTTTTCTCAGCCAGGAACTGTCCGTGGGTCAGACCCCAATCGTCCCCCCAGCCCCAATAGCCGTTAAAAATATTGCGTTTGGATTTGGTATGCATCATCCAATCGTCAAATACCTTATCGCGCAAATCACCTGGCACGTTCCACTGGGTTTTGTCTACCATAAAGGTAGCGTGCCGTTGTAGCGCCTGATCAATCGGCTCGATGGCATAGAATTGCAAAACCGTTTTGCTGCCATTGCCGTATTCCACCGTAATGAAATTCGGGCCCAGCTTAGTAAATTTCAGTTCATAAATATGGTGTCCTCCGGCCTTGCTATCCGTCTGCGGAATAACGGTTCCGTCTGGATAGGTCACCTTGTTGATCGTTTGCTTGGTACGCAGATCCACCTTCGCCTTTTGGTTCGTAGGCACAATCATGCCTGGTACGACCGTAGTATCCACCAAGTTTTCTTGATACAACGTATCTTTTACATCATGCTCGTCCTTCACCGCCAGAAACTTGAAGCCATAGTTTTTGCTTTGACCGGGATTCAGGATCAGACTTGTGTTGGGTAAATATCCACGGTTGGTGGACTTGATCACATTGGAATGAATATAAAATACATTTAATCCCTCCAGCCATTTGCCTTCGTTGGCCGGGTTCCAAGCCCACTTGCTGCCCGGATGCTCTTCGTCCCGCCAGTGATCCTGATACTCAAAACCAGCACCTGTGGTGGAATCAGGAATCAAAAGCAGGGAAGAACCAATGCCGCTGGGGCGCCCAGCTGTAATATAGGAGCTGTTATTGCCGACGAAGGAATGCGTCACGACTCTCGTTTCGTAAATCGCATCACCATAGGTCCACTGCTCATTAAAAGGTAAAGGTAATCCAAAATCGCCAATCTCTAATTTTTTGCCACTCGTATTCTGTACCTGTATATTCCACAGTACTGAACCATTCGACTCCGCTGAATAGGTTTCAATGACTTTAAAATTGCGTATGCCTTCTGCATTATTTGAGTTCTCATACGTGACCGTAACACGGTTGCCGCTGGTCGTAATCTTACGTGCGTCTGCCGACTTATTTGTCCACGCCTTCGTCCAGCTACCTTCATCCAGTCGGTAGGTGAACATCAGCTCCCCTAGCCACTGATGATCTGCCGTGTTCTGCTCAGGTGTCACCGATGCGTTCATGACATATTCAGTCGGAAAAGCATCTCCTTTGATACGAATAGATGAAATTTCCCCATGCTCTCCTGTCTGGATTGTCAGCTTGTCATTGGATAGCTCATGGGCCTCTGCCGTATGCGCCCCAAACAACACAGACGCTGTGGTTAAAAACAAAAATGCCGCCAATATTCCCTTAAATTTCATCAACACGGCCTCCTTTTTGATCTCGGGGTCCTGATTTGCTTGCCAATCACCTGAAGTCTCTTCATTTCGCCGCAACCTCCTTGGAAATGTAAGCGCTACAACTCTATTGTACAAAGCCTTGTCCATTGGTAAAATCAACATTTTCAACCGATTTATATAGGATTTCAACCTAATCGTGTCGTGGGATTATATATTCAATAACAATTTAGAGTAAACGCAAACCTAATTAAAACCGCCCATCCAATAATGGATGGGCGGTTTTTTTACATACTACTTTCCTGCTCCTTGATCACCTGCTCAATTCCCAACAAAATCAGCTTTAATCCGAACTCGAACGCTCTGTCGGTTCCCATCAGCTCGAACAGCCCATTTTTGAACATCCGCCGGAATAGTCCTACTTCTGTCTCACTCATGGAATCCAGAAGGTGAACCATCTCTTCACCCGGAAGTGCTCCCTTGTCCTTATCCTTAAGGAGCGCGGAGACATTACGTTCATGCTGATAATCGTCCAGGACGAAGTAGGAGACATAGTTCACAAGCGTTGTAACCACTTGCATTTTCTGCTCTTGCTCAAGCGGCGCCGACTCCACGCAGAGCAGCATACGGTTGGTGAACCGGATGATGTCCGGTTCGTGGGGCAGCGTCATCATCATGAGCTGCGTGGAGCAGGGGTACCGATACAGTACACTCCGCATCGTTACCGCCAGCTCCCTCAGTTGCTCCTTCCAGTCCCCCTCGGAATGAAACTCCTCCAGAATCGTTTTCGATACCTGGTTGGCCAGACGCTGATAGAGATTCTGCTTGCTTTTGAAGTACCAATATAGAGAGGGAGCCTGAATTCCCAGCCGATCGGCCAATCGTCTCAAGCTGAATTTCTCGATACCATCCTCCCCTAGAAGCTCCCACGAAGCTTCTAAGATCTTATCTTCCGAAATCTGAGGTTGCTGCTTTTTCATCGGTTATCCGCCCTTTAATCTAACAGTGTAAGTTTATTCTTTACAGATTTATTAATTCATGATAACATCTAACACTGTAAGGTTCAATCTAACGGTGTTAGATTAGGCCAAATAAATAAAGAAAGCAGTGACTCGCATGGATGCAGAAAACCTCCATTACTTTAAAAAAGCACCGATCGCTAAAGCCGTAGCTCACTTCGCTGTACCGATGATGCTAGGTACGTCAATGAGTGTCATCTATTCCATCTTAAATGCCTATTTCCTTGGCACTCTCCACAATACCGCCATGTTAACCGCACTCGCACTAACCTTGCCGTTATTCGCGGCCATTATGGCGATAGGAAATTTGGTTGGCATCGGCAGCGGTGCATTTATCTCCCGATTGCTGGGAGAGAAAAAGTATGCTGATGTAAAGAATGTGTCTTCATTCGCCTTTTACAGCAGTTTAGTTCTCGGTCTTATCTTGATGGCCCTTGGTCTCCCGTTGATCGATTCACTCGTTCAGGGTCTGGGGGCGACACCTGACTCCTTCGGCTTCACGAAGGACTATGTCACGATTATGCTTATAGGTTCGCCATTCGTCGTATTATTCTTCACACTGGAGAATATCGTGCGCTCGGAGGGTGCTGCAATTACGTCGATGATCGGCATGATACTCAGTGTTGTCGTGAATATTATTCTCGATGCGCTGGTCATCTTCGTTTTCCATTGGGGCGTGATCGGCGTTGCGTCAGCTACGGTTATTTCTAATGTGGTTGCGAGTATATTCTACGCCTTCCATATGGGATATAAGAGTCAATTTTTAACCATCTCCATAAAATGGTTCAAGGCTACCAAGGATATTCTGAGCAATGTATTCAAAATCGGAGTTCCCGTGTTTATTATGAGTCTCTTTATGGGTGCAATGTCACTCGTCTTTAACCATTTTCTTGTCGAGTATGGGGATCAGGCCATAGCGGCTTACGGAATTTCCTCACGTTTATTACAATTTCCTGAGTTTATTTTGATGGGCTTATGCGAGGGTGTTGTACCATTGATTGCCTTTAGTTTTACAGCGAATAAATTACGAATGAAACAAACCATTGGATTTACAATCAAAGCGATTTTGGCCTTGGCAGTCGTGTTTGGCATCATCGTCTATCTGATTTCCGACCATCTAATTGGTTTATTTACCAATGACCCGCAATTAATTGTAATGGGCAGCTACATTCTGCATGTGACCTTCTTATCCTTGTTCATTACGGGGATGACCACGTTGTTTACGGGGATTTTCCAAGCAACGGCGCAGGGAACCGCTGCGTTTATTATGTCCGTCATACAGGGAATTACTCTGATCCCCGTGCTATACATTGCCAATCGAATGAGTGGCTTCCACGGGGTGGTCTGGTCGCTCGTCATTGCGGATGCCGTCGCGTTCCTTGTTGGAGCTATTATGCTGTATGTTCTGCGGAACAGATTGCAGCCAGAGCTGGATCATTTAGTACAGTAGAAAACATATAACGTGCAAGAAGGCAGGATAAGAACATTAACCGATCCTGTCTTTTTAGATTCCGCCGCTACTTAGCGTGGTAGATAAAAAAGCCCTCAATATCAATCATCCATTTTTAATTTTTTGTAGGCTAATGGTGTCATGTTCATCGCTTTTCTGAATCTTTCTATAAAATAGCTGGTACTGTTAAATCCAACCTTATAGGCAACTTCTGTAACGTTAGATTCTGCTTGTTGCAATAAGACTAAGCTTTTTTGAATCCGATAATCCATTACATAATTCAACGGAGTTACCTTTAAAATTCGTTTGAAATATCGGCAGCATTCAGAACGGCTCAATTGACCAGCTTTTGCAATATCATCTAATGTGACTTTTTCAGCATAATGCAAATAGATCCAGTTTAACATTTGTTTGATCCGTTGATTCTTTACCATTTCCACCTGGTCGTATTCTAATGGAAAACCATTCATGACTAGGTTTTTCCAAATTAATGTTAAATACATCGTAATATCGATTTCATAGTATGGAGATTTATGTTGAATACATTGATTAATCTTCAACATGGCATCTAAAATGTTTTTCCCCCAAAGCTCGTTAGAATCTATGTATACATAAGGTAAATTTGTCGCTTGAATGTAAGGAGCTACGTAAGGTGTGTAAAGCTCTTGTGATAAAACGAAATGAGGAGAAACATTTAAACAGACATAGACGCAACCCGATTGATTCTGATCTTCCGCCATATGTAGGCAGCCACTATTTATAAATAACCCATCACCTTGTCGTACGATTCGTTTATCCTCATTTATTTGGAAGATCGCCTCCCCTTTTACAACCAGAACAAATTGAATTTCATCATGCCAATGCAGTGGTATATATCCATGTATATTTTGGCTAATCGTTGTTTCATAACATGCAACCGGTAGTACGACCGTCCGATGCTCGGTTAGCTCCCTTAGGTTTTGGTCAATTATGAAATCTTTTATTTGCAAATTACCACGACCTCAATATATTTATATTTTATTATCAAATCCGGGTATAATTTAAAATTTTTTTCACCTATTATAACACTATTATTATATTTCAAGGTGGAGAATATTCATGGATAAACCAGCTAGAAAAACAGGATTATTTCTCGTTATTACAGGAGCTATATTTTGGGGGATCAGTGGAACCGTTGCAAAAAAGCTCTTTCAACAAATTGACGTCAATTGGCTTGTAACGATACGTTTGCTCATGGCTGGTGTTCTACTGTTGGCTGTGCAATTTTTGGTAAAGGAACGTTCTCAAATATGGGCTGTATGGAAAAATAAAAGGACAGCTTTTCAACTCATTGTCTACGGTTTGGTTGGTATGCTATCGGTTCAATATACGTATATGGCATCCATTCAAAGTGGTAATGCTGCTGTTGCGACATTATTACAGTACTTAGCACCTATATTGATTATCATCTATTTAATTCTGCGAAAGCACACTGTCTTCACACGAAAGGATCTATCAGCGATTTTGCTGGCTTTAGTGGGTTGTTTTTTCTTGTTAACAAACGGCTCCATTTCTCAGCTATCCGTTCCGACGGTCGCAATCGTTTGGGGGATCTTATCAGCAATAGCCCTAGCTTTTTATACCCTATACGCAATACCTCTTCTAAAGCAATACGATTCCCTAGTTATTGTGGGTTGGGCTATGGTTATCGGCGGTTTTGGATTAAGCTTGATTCATCCACCTTGGCAGGTCGATTTTAAAGCCTTGACACTAGACACCTATTTATATCTAGCCTTCGTTATCATATTCGGCACAATGATCGCATTTTGGTTCTATATAGAAAGCTTACAAAGTCTTTCCCCAAAAGAAACAAGCTTTCTAAGTAGTCTGGAACCTCTAGCTGCTGTTCTAACAACTGTGTTTTGGTTAAAAGAGCCTTTTGGTTTTTTCCAATGGGTAGGTGTAATATGTATCATCGGGCTGATCTTGTTATTGGCATTCGATAAAAAGCCTTCTTCAAATACCCAATCAAAAGAAGATATCCCGCTCTCAGAGTAAGCTAAGCTTATGGGGAGGCATTAGGTAGGATACAACTGCTCGTTAATGGAGAAAACGGCAGCCGTTTTTATGGCTGCCGTTTCATTATATTTATGAAGCTACTGTTTGAGGTGTTGGGGCTCGCTAGATAATACATCAAACGTTAGTTTTACTTTGAGGTGGTTGCTTAATCATAAAAGGCACATTTTCTACTCCAACCATTCGTACGTACGTAAATAATTGACCTTTATGGTGAATCTCATGGTCTTTCGCCGTGGATAGCCAGAAGCTCCCAGTGCCGAGAAAGTTTCTAAATTCAATCTCCTTTTCTAGCTGTTGAGCATTTAATTCCTTCAATTCTCGGATTGTTTCCTCCGTCAATTGATCGACTATGTTGCGTACATCGGCTATTGTGTGATATTCGTCTATTTTTGTCGGTGGAGTGAAGGTACCATTTTTTACGGTATCCACGAACATTTTCATAGAACTGGCTATGTGAACGATTAGGGAACCCATGGGCATCGCATTGTCCCCAGGCTTAAAGTCAATATGCTCATCGGGAATGACTTCAACCAATTCTTGCAACACCGATCTGTGCCTTAGCCATTCCTGAAGATATTGAGCTACTACAGACATGCTACCAACCTCCAAAATTTAGTAGTTTTCTAAGGTATTAATTCTATACTCGCAACCAATTACCTTCTTTTATGAAAAGGATACAGATGAAAAAGGAACGATTTGTCATCCAATAGGTGTTCCATCAGGTAGTTCAATATCTGGTTTCAATAAAACCACGTCCCCCTTCTCGGGAATACCTCCAAGGACTAATACCTCTGAATTAAAGCCTGCTATCCGTCGAGGAGGAAAGTTGACTACAGCTATGATTTGTTCTCCTATAATCTCTTCCGCCACATATCTTTTTGTAATTTGTGCACTCGATTTTTTTATTCCAATATCTTGTCCAAAATCGATTTCAAGTTTAATAGCAGGTACTTTGGCTTCTGCAAAAAACTCAGCGTTAATGATGGTTCCAACCCGCATATCAAGTTTCAAAAAATCATCAATCGTTGCCATGTAAGTATTCTCCTCATCCACTATTTTCTTAAATTTCACGATGACACGTAGACAATTTTAATATTTTGCAACTGTATACTTTAGCGATTTTGCCCAAAAATACATCCCCATACCGAACAAAGTCATAATTCCACCTATCAATTGAAATACAGACATGATTTCTCCCAAAAATAAGTAGGCAAGAAGGATGGCGAGAACAGGCTCTCCAATAATGCCCACTGACACCGTAGTTGCTCCCATTGATTTTAACAGCAGATTAAAAATATATTGCCCGAAAATAGTTGGGATTAGTGCAAGTAATAAGAAATACGTCCAATCCGACGAGTCATATTCGATCAAGGAATAATGATTCACCAAATTGTAGACTAGCAGAACACTACCACCAAGAAAAAAGACAATCACACTATATAAATTTGCATTTATTTTGTGACTTACCTTCTGTCCTGCCAGCATATAAGCTGAAATCACGATTGTTCCTAATAAAGATAACCCATCTCCGATTAATGCCTCTTTCGAAGTTCCAATGTCTCCCCAAGCTATAATGATCGAACCGATAAGAGCAGCAAGCAAACAAAAAATAGTGAATAGGCTTGCTCGTTCTCTGAACACAAAGTATGAACCAATCATTACAAATAAAGGCTGCAAGGATAAGATGACCATGGAGCTCGCAACTGAGGTATGCACCAAAGATTCCATCCAGAATAAGAAATGTAACCCAAGAAAAAGACCGGCCAAGAAAACGGTACCCCAATCTTTTTTGGTCATTTTTAAGGAGTGGAGCATTTTCCAGGGTACAAAAGGAAGCATTAATATGACTGACATATACAATCTAAACATTCCAGCCACGGAGGTTGGAGTATATGAGGATTTTATCATGATGGAAGAGACGGAAACCGACAAAATACTGATGAACAGTAAAAAATACGGATTCAAAGATAGCGATGTTTTATTTATTTTCATAATGATCCTCTCAGATGTTTTTGACCCATTGTCTGTGCACAGAACAATTGAATAATAAACTGAACTGAGTATAATAATATCATCGCTTTTGTTTATTTTGTGTAATTATATCTTTTATTTATATAGAAATATCGTCATAAGAAAGGAATCTCTCTTCAATGGAAAAACAATTGCACGAGACCATCCTGTATCCCGATGTTTCATTTCCATACATCATGTACACCCATACGATCCACGAAAGTATTCCTAAAGGTAGAGGATTTAACGATCTACATTGGCATGAAGAACTACAGATCACTTTGGTCACTAAGGGAAAGCTAGTTATACAAGTGAACGGGATTGATCATGAATTAGACACAGGTCAAGCTATTTTAATTAATAAGGGTGTTCTTCACGTGACTACCCAGCTTTCACATCACGGTCAATATGTCAGCTTTAATTTTCCAGAGAAGCTGTTGGCCTTTTATGCGGATAGTGCGATGGAAAAAAATTATGTACTGCCTTATACAAACTCTTCTTTACTGTCACTTGTAATTAAAGGAGATGCTGAATGGCAAATTCAAATACTACAAATGCTGTGGGATATGAAACAGAAGTTTGATATGAAAAAAAAATGGGGTTGGGAATATGAGGTATCCATCAAAACGGCACAATTATGGTTCATCTTAATATCTAATATTTCGCTTTCTTCTGAGGAAGCACCTAAATACGTGAAAATACAACAGGAAAGACTTCAATTGATGCTTAGCTTTATCCATCAAAACTACTTCAACAACATAACACTACAAGAAATTGCCGATATAGCACATTTAAGTGTTTCAGAGTGCACTCGTAGTTTTAAGCGAACTATTCATATGACACCTTACGATTACCTGATTAAATACCGCATCAAGAAAAGCAGTGAATTACTAACCTCAACCCAATATACCATCACTGAAATAGCCCACAGAGCGGGCTTCAATCACGTAAATCACTTCATTCAGTCTTTTAAAAAACATTATAATAAAACACCTAAAGAATTCCGCGAATTAAGAAATGATTTTATGATTAAGGAATGAAGTTGCCAGTGTCAGCTTTTATTGCAACCTAACAACTGCAAAAGGGAGATGGCGCTTTGCCATCTCCCTTGCATTTATTCCTACTTACACTTCCTGCTTAAAAACATATTACATACCAAGTGGTCGGTGAGCGGAGCGGGCAGAATTGTTCTGAAGAAGCGGAGCGTTCGCCTTTATCCCCGGATTTTCACCTTTAATTTCTATTCCAATGAAAAAATCCGGGGATAACAGCGATCGGAAGAACAATCTGCACGCGCAGCGCCTCCCCTGGAAAGAACTATGTTTTTAAGCCTCCACCCGATTCAAAAACACCTTCGTCCGCTCCAGCTGCGGATTACCAAAAATCTGCTCCGGTGTACCGGATTCCGCAATTTCTCCATTGTCCATAAAAATGACGCGATCCGCCACATCTCTCGCGAAATTCATTTCGTGGGTCACGATGACCATTGTCATATGCTCTTCAGCCAGCTTTTTGATCACTCGCAGCACCTCGCCTGTCAACTCGGGATCAAGGGCCGAGGTCGGCTCGTCAAACAGCAAAATATCAGGGTTCATCATCATTGCCCGGGCAATCGCTACACGTTGCTTCTGTCCCCCCGATAATCGGGACGGATACGCATCCGCTTTATCCGCCAAGCCGACTTTAGCCAGCAACTCGGCGCTTTGGCGTCGCAGTTCAGCCTTGCTCACCTTTTTCACCAGCTTTGGAGCCAGTTCCAGATTATCCTGCACCGTCAAATGAGGGAACAGATTAAAATGCTGAAACACCATGCCCATTCCGGTAGTAATGCTTTTAATGTCGCCTGCCGGAGCATAGTGACCATTTTCCACCAGTGCTTTATCATGGATGCGAATCGTCCCACCCGTCACATCTTCCAGGTGTACCAAACTACGGAGCATGGTACTTTTCCCTGAGCCTGAAGGACCGATGACAGCTACAACCTCGCCCGACTTCACGTTAAAGCTCACTCTTTTCAGAACGTCGAGCTGGCCGAACGATTTTTTCAAATCGGTTACTTCTATTGCATTAGTGTTCATATCCCGACATTCCTTTTACTCGAATTTAAAACGTTTTTCCAGCGCCCTGAAGAATATGGTAAGCACCAAAGCCATCAACAAATAAATAACTGCTGCTACAACATAAGGCACAATCGTAAAATCGCGGTTTACAGCTGTATTGGCAAAATGCAAAAGTTCCGGTACCGCTACCGCATACAGCAAAGCTGTATCCTTTACCAGGGTCGTCGCCTCATTGGTTACCGCAGGCAAAGCAATCCGTACCATTTGCGGCACAATGACTCTAATCAGCGTTTGCGACTTGCTCAAGCCCAGCACTTGCGAAGCTTCGTATTGCCCTTTATCAATCGATAACATCCCGCCTCTAAAAATTTCTGCAAAATAAGCCGCATAATTCAGTACAAATGCCAGTACCGCAGCCGTTGTCCGGTCAAGTACCAGATACTCTCCGATGACAGGCAACATTGGCAGACCAAAACAAAAGAACAATAATTGCAGCAAAAGAGGCGTGCCTCTTATAACATAAATGTACGTGTGCATCAGCCAGGCAATAGGCTTAAACTGACTTTTAGCCAGCAGTGTAACGATAAATCCCAGCGGAATAGACAAGATGAGCGTAATAAAAAATAAAATGACCGTCATCTGTGCCCCTTCAAGCATAGGCTTCATAATTCGTAAAATATATTCCATACTCATAACCTTCGACTCCTAAACCCTTAGTTCAATACATTACGTATTAATTTAATACTTTATCTTCACCGAACCATTTTTTTGAAATCTCAGCCGCTTTTCCGTTCTTGTGCAGCTCATCCAAAGCAGATTGCAGTTGCGTCAACAGCTCTTCGTTCCCTTTTTTCACGCCAATACCGTATTCCTCAGGAGCCAGTGATTCATCAAGCAGCTTATACGTCCCTTGTTCCTTGGACATATAATACTTGGCAACAACCTCATCAATGACAACTGCATCCAGGCGACCAGTTTTCAAGTCTGTCAAAGCGAGAACGTTGTCCGGGTACTCGGACACTGACTTCAATTTACTTTTAATCGGATTCGCATCTAATGCATCGGCTGCTGAGGACAACGTTTGGAGCCCCACCGTTTTGCCCGCCAGATCAGTCAGCTTGGAAAGACTGGAAGTGGCCGGAACGACAATAACCTGACTATTTTTCAAATATGGCTTCGTGAACAGCACCTTTTCCTTACGCTCATCTGTAATGGTGTATCCATTCCAAATGAGATCAATACGTCCACTGTTCAGCTCGGATTCTTTGGCAGACCAGTCAATCGGCTGGAATTCCACTTGCTTGCCCATTTGTTCCCCTGCCGCCTTCGCATAATCAATATCAAAACCGGTCAGCTCATTATTTTCATCTCTAAAGCCCATCGGCGCGAATTTATCATCAATTCCAATAATCAACTTGCTGCTATCCTTAGCGCCGGAACATCCGGCCAACACGATCATAATCAACCCAATCATCATCATAAACATGGCTGCTTTTCTCATCTTATTCCCCTCCAACAATGGTGACCCCCGCATTCAAGAACAGGTGGCAAACGCTTTAGTTCGTTAACACGTTATCAGAGTATCATCATACCATACCGCAGGATACTCGTCGAGAGGAATCAGCGGAATCTTAACCTTATAAACATGGAAAACTTGTGACGAAAATTTGACCTGTGTTCTATAATGTAAAACCTTACCTTGACATGTTATCTTATCCGTTTTATCATTTACTAGTATTCTTATATACTTTTATTTATTTCGAAGATTCAGCAGCAATAGAATGTAAATCAGCTTGATAGACAGGAGAAATAAAGTCCCATGTACATTTTAAAACGTCTTTTCACGATGCTCATTACGTTATGGATTATCGTCACTTTAACGTTTATTATCATGCACATCATTCCGGGAGATCCATTCTCGAACGATTCCAAGACTATTCCGGAGGCCGTATTGCAAAACATGCGTGCTAGGTACAATCTGGACAAGCCGCTCGCTGTGCAGTATGTGTTGTATCTCAAAAATCTGCTCGTGCTGGATATGGGGCCGTCTATTCAATCGAAAACGACTGACGTAAATATGCTTATCGCCAGAGGCTTTCCACCTTCTGCACTGCTGGGTATTCAATCCATCGTGGTTGCGATTATAGCCGGTATTGCGCTTGGAACATTGGCTGCTTTACACCATAATCGACCACTGGATTATATTTCGATGTTTATCGCCATTGTGGGTATTTCCATACCCAGCTTCATATTGGCACCACTGTTAATCAAGTATGTTGCCGTCAAATGGCATCTGCTTCCGGTCGCCTCATGGGGAACCTGGCAGCATACGGTGCTTCCATCGCTAGCTCTCGCTGTTTCACCTCTTGCTGTTATCGCCCGTTTTATGCGGACAAGTATGCTGGAAGTCATGCATGAGGAATACATACGCACCGCCAAAGCGAAAGGATTGTCCTCTTGGGCAGTAGTCATTCGTCACGGACTACGCAATGCATTGATTCCGGTGCTGTCCTTTATCGGACCGCTATTCGCTTCCGTGATTACAGGTACCTTTGTCGTCGAAAAAATATTCGCCATTCCCGGCATCGGTAAATATTTTGTAGACAGTATCTTTAACCGGGATTATCCAGTCATTATGGGTACGACCATTTTCTACAGTGCCATTCTGGTCGTCACCTTATTTTTAATTGATATTTCCTATCGCCTTGTCGATCCACGAATCCAATTAGTCAGCAAAGGAGATTAACATGAAAGCAGCACCTACTGTCGAAAAGGACAGCCTTTTTAGTCTTGTAGACCGCAGCCAGATGCCCACCCCCACGTTGACTAGACCCCAAGAGTCACCCTGGCGGGATCGGCTTCGCAGACTTTTTAACAACAAGCTTGCTCTGTTGGGGCTTTCTCTACTTATCATTATTATTGTGCTGGCGATTGTCGGACCTTCCATGGTTCCTTATGCTCCCAGTGACCAGTCCCTTTTGAAGACGAATCTTTCTCCTTCGAAAGAGCATTGGTTTGGCACGGATGATCTGGGCAGGGACGTATGGGCACGGACATGGGCCGGAGCTAGAATTTCACTTATGATTGGTTTTGCTGCTGCTGCCATTGATTTGGTGCTTGGCATTCTCGTCGGCTGTGTAGCTGGTTATTGTGCAGGCCATGGTAAAATGGGCGACCGAATCGACAATGTCCTGATGCGAATTATTGAGATTTTGTACAGCATTCCTTATCTGCTGGTCATCATTCTGCTGCTCGTCATTATGAAGCCCGGCCTGCTCACGATGATTATTGCTTTATCTATTACTGGATGGGTCGGCATGGCCCGGGTAGTACGTGGGCAAATCCTACAGCTTAAGCAGCAGGAATATGTACTGGCAGCCCGCAGCTTGGGGACATCTCATTCACGCATCATTTTCAGGCATCTACTGCCGAATGCAGCAGCCATCATTATCGTGAACCTGACGTTCACTATTCCGTCAGCTATCTTTGCCGAATCGTTCCTGAGCTTTCTCGGTCTGGGGATTCAGTCTCCTTCGGCCAGTTGGGGAACGATGGCTAACGATTCGCTCGGCGTTATTTTAAGCGGTCAATGGTGGCGCCTATTCTTCCCCGGCCTGATGATATCGCTCACCATGCTGGCGTTCAACACACTTGGAGACGGGCTTCAGGATGCACTTGATCCGCGTTCACAGCATTAACAACGCAGATATTCAAATTGGACAAGGAGGGGTGTCATCATGATCCGCAGCTTCTCGCCTAACCGCAGAAAAAACGGCAGCTCCTTTATGGAAGTGCGCACACGCGGCATACCTGCCGGAAAGGAGGATGAATAAATCCCAGCTGATCGTTTCGCTCTCTATAATATTGCTGATTTGAAATCGTTTTGGGATTTATACACAACGTTCAAATAACTAACCATAATAATGGAGGAAAACCACGATGAAAAAAATGCATTGGATGACGATCATCTTACTTTTGGCCGTAACGGCTTTGGCAGGATGCTCTGGCAATGCGGACAAGACAGCAAGCAACGACTCGTCCGCTGCGTCTCAAGCAGATGTCCCGCAAGAAATTACAGCCAATCTGGCAGGTGGTGAGCCTTATACACTGGACCCTGCTTTCGCATCAGATACAACGTCCTATTTTGTCATTGATAACTTGTACGAGGGACTGTATACATACGACAAAGCCGGTAAAATCGTAGAAGGTGCTGCCAGCAAAGTAGACGTGTCTCCTGACGGCAAAACATACACCTTTACCATTCGCGACGGCGCAAAATGGTCGAATGGAGACCCGCTGACGGCTAAGGACTTTGAATACGCCTGGAAACGGGTACTGAATCCGAAAACGGCTGCTTATGACCCTTCTGCCCTCTACTACATCAAAGGTGCCGAAGCGTACAATACAGGCAAAGGTAAAATTGAAGACGTAGGTGTTACAGCTAAAGATGATAAAACACTTGTCGTTGAGCTAAAATCACCGCTGAGCTTCTTCCCTACAATTGCTGTCGGTCACGCCTATTTACCTGTGAACCAAGCTGTTGTGGAGAAAAGCGACAAATGGGCAGCTGAAGCTAACACGATTGTCGGCAACGGCGCGTATGTAGCCAAGGAATGGAAGCATAATGAGCAAATTACGCTGACGAAAAACGATCAATACTGGAACAAAGATGCCATTACGATGGCAACGATTAACTTCAAAATGGTTCAAGACTCCACAACCTATTATCAAATGTACAAAACAGGTGATCTGGATCTGATTTTGAGCCTTCCTGTAGATACACTGGATCAGGAAAAGAGCAGCAAGGAATTCCTGTCGCACCCATCTTTTAGTGTGTACACGTATTCTTTCAACGTAAAACAAAAGCCGTTTGACAATAAAAAAATCAGACAGGCCATTGCCTACGCCATTGACCGTGAAGCACTGGCTACCAACGTAACCAAAGGTGGCGAGACTCCGGCATACGGCTATGTTCCATACGGAACAACAACACCATCTGGTAAGGACTTCCGTGATGAAGCGCCGAAAAAATACTATGAGTTTGATGCAACAAAAGCAAAACAATTGCTGGCCGAAGGTCTGAAAGAAGAAGGTTTGACCAAGCTGCCTCCGATCACTTTCAAATACAACACATCGGACAAGCATAAAAAAGTAGCTGAAGCCATTCAGGAAATGCTGAAAACGAACCTGGGCGTTGAAGTGACGCTGGAGAATCAGGAATGGAAAACATACATTGATACCTTTAAACAAAAGAACTTCCAGATTGCCCGTATGGGCTGGGAAGGAAACTTCCTTGATCCGCTTGGCGTATTGGGACACTATACTTCCAAAAATTCGAACAACTTTACCAACTGGAGCAACCCGGAGTATGACAAGCTGATCGAATCCTCAACCTTTGAGCTTGATCCGGCAAAACGCTTTGAACAGCTTCATCAGGCGGAAGATGTATTGATGGAAGATTTGCCGATTATACCGATCCAGTTCTCTGCGGACACCGCATTAATTAGTCCTAAAATTCAAGGCATCGTATTCGATGCTCGTTCAAACCCGGATCTCCGTTTTGCAAAACGGGTCGAAAAATAATGATTTTACGTTTTGGAATCACTGTCCTGATGGTTGGTACCTTAGGATTTCTATACGCCGCACCCCATCTCGTGTACGGTCGTGAAAACCTGGCTACTGCAAATCTACTAATTCTGTTAGGATTGCTAGGCTTGGTAATCGGTGCAATCTTCCATGTCCTGCAAAGTGGCTTTCTCACCCTCTTTCTGCGGGGATTTGCCGACATCGGGCAGTTGTTCATGCGTCAATCCAAGGCATTGCAGGAGGAAAATGAACGTTTGCGTTCCGATGAATCTCTGTCAGCCTGGAAAACATCCATGTTCCGCCACCTCAAGGTATATACTTCGGGGTGCGGAACGGGACTTATATTTTGCTCGATAGTATTAATGGGGATGAGTTAGGGGGATGAGGAGCTTTCCTATGGTTGGCGGTTGGTGGGCGCTGCGCGTGCAGATTGTTCTTCCGAACGCTTCGCTTCTCCAGAACAATTCTGCCCGCTCCGCTGGCAACCGCCAATAGAGCTTCTACATGTTTTAGAGTAGGTGTAGGAGTGAATTAGACCAAGAGTAAATCACTTGTCCTGCCGCTTTGTAACTGATCTACAAAAAAAGAGAGAGTTCCGTGGATTTTATTCATGGGACTCTCTCTTTTTTATTTTAATAAATGCGCTTTTCCTTTGCTTCTTGCAGCCATGACGGGAACTCGTTAAGCAATAGTTCGTACAGTTGATTGTCTTCCATAGATTCGATATCTTGTATTTGAAAGAAATTGGCATTATCTACCACACGATCTTCTATGTTGTCGAGCTTCTTTAACACACCAAAATCGGATTCACCCACACCGATAAATTGCCAGAAAATTGGCTCTCCTGATGAATCAATAACTGCGTTATCAATATTGTCCCCTTTGCCACGCTTCACACCGCCATCATTAATAAAAATAACAAAAGCCGGATCTGAAGAGGGTTCTTCCTTGGTGTACTTGGCGATGACATCGCGCATCACTGGAGGCTCATCATTTCGACCAAACTTGGGCAAATAATCATTGGACAAAATATGTTTTTCAACATAGTTGTCAACGTCATTTTCGGTAACGGATGGCAACCGTGAAAAACGGTGATCATAGACCCACACATCCAGTACACCATCATCATCCAAAGAACTCGCTACAGCAACAATTCGCTCCAACACTTTTTGAACGGTCCCATTTTTGTACAAACTTCTCATAGATCCTGAAATATCGAGCACTAATCCAACTCTCGCGGTCACATTCGTTAGATTCTTTTTAGTTAGTACCAATTGCGCATTCTTTTTAAGTAAAGAAATACCGCTCATGTTCCCCACGCTCCTCTATGCTGTTTTCACTAGTCCATTTAACCTACCATCTGCGTCGTCGCTCGTCGCCACTTAGAGGAAAGTCGCTCAATTCTCCGAGTTGGTCATGTGCAGCCTTATAAATGCGGAGGATCGCTTGCACCTTGTTAAAATCATTGTCTTCCGGACCGAATCCTTCCATATACATCCTTTGGATAATGTTTTGGAAAAAATCCATACGCTCGCGGATGGAATCCTGTTCGATTTGCAGCACATCTTCAAAGCTATGTGTCTCAGCAAATTCAGACAGCTCATCAAAATCCTGTTCCTGATATCGCTCTCCCCGAGTTTCGGGATTGAGATCAATAGAGGTACGCAGGGTTGACAATAAAATATTTTCACGTGCCAGCATGACATGAAAATCTTTGTTCTTAAACAGATCCGTAACGATCAGACGGCACATTTCCTTGTTTTGCAGCAGAATCCCATCAAAGGGATGTAGCGTCCACACACCGTAGTTAAAAAATAAATTAAAATTGAAGCTGCTGCTCCCATACTGATATACAATGTTGATTTTCGATTCATCGATGATTTCAAATGAAAATTCCAGCATGCATTCTCCTTTGGGATTCCAATATTTAACTCTATCCTATCAGAAAATGCATGATTTTCAATAAAAAATTTTATTTCACAGTTTCATTTAACTCCACAATAGAGTCTGCTTTTTCGCTACTGGCAGCCACGAGTAAAAAGACAATCACACACCCCAAAATAAAGGACATCATACGCTCATTCTCTCCTTTGTCATTTCACTTTTTAAGAGTTTATGCACGAGAATGCTATATATGTTCATCATGTCCTTTATGCTCCGCTGCCAAACCAAAGAAAGACGCCTTTTGGAATCACCCTGGCGTCTTTTTTCATAGATTATTGTGTTTATTGAGTATTAGTTATCAGTTCAAAAACGAACTTAGCCCCTCAGAAGAATGGTTGTCCTTCAGTGGTTTGGATTGTTCTTTCCCTTCGATGCCCAAACGCTGGCTAAGATTGGCATTGATTGCTGTCATTTTACTTGTATAATCGTGGCAACTTTCAATAATTCGACGGTTCGATTTTTCAGACAGATCCAAAGCAGATACCAAATCACCAATCGCCTGATTCACAGCCTCCAATGACATAGAAGGCTTGCTAAGCAGATCCGTTGTTCTCTCGGTCGTCGTTTTGAGAAGCTTCGCATTTTCCTTGAATTGATCCTCAATCGTACGGTTAGTCGCATCAACGGCCGAAATAATTTTATCTTGATCCGCCAGTGCCATCGCGATCATAGCCGATACGGTGATCAGATTCGATGTTTTATCAATCGCATTATTAACGGAATCAATCAGTTTATCATTGTTATCATTAATAATATCCGTTGCTGCAATCGCCTGATTGTATAACAAAATCATTTCAGTCATCGACTGTGTGCGAGTAACCACTTTGCGCAATCCCCGCTCCAGATGAGGCTTACGATTTTCATTTTCCGGCTTGGCAATCTCGGTTTCGAACAGCTCTTTCAAGCGATTACCAAAGGCAATTTTCGTCTGTAAATTGTAGATTTCTTCAATGGAAGCCTTCTTCAACTGTCTCATGCTGACGATATTCTCTTCCAGATTATCCTTACCATCTCTCAAGGCAGTAATGATTTTCTCGATGTTCGTCTTCACCGACTGATACTTGTAGATATAGTTTTTCAACGGGCTTTTACGCAGGAGCTTGCCAAAAAAACCTACATCTTTACTCTGCTGGAGCGTTTCGCATTCATCCCGGAGTTTTAAGATCATATTTGAAACCTCAGCCCGATCACCGGACATGAGGTCGTTTACCGGACGATCCAACATTTTAAGGGTTTGTCCCGCCCGTTCCTGCGTTTTAACCCCCAGCTTGCCAATGTCATCCATTAAGGTATCCAGACTCATAACATCGCTTTGCGATACCTTTTGAATCAGCTGTGAAGCCTCCTCAGTCACCTTTTGTTCATCTTCTTTTTTCAATTCAGCCCATGGGGTCGCCATCATGCTAACCTCCTATTCTGAAAACAACTGTTGCTGAAAGCTAATAGTTATTATTCAGAGCAGCTATGCTGCTGATTTTTTATTCTATTAAAATAACCTACAATTCGGAGCTGCTGTACCGCTGGTGAATAAGCTCTGCTTTGCTCTGTAATTCCATCAGGTCCTTATGCTCCACCGTGGATACAATTACAGATATTTTGCTATCCACATCTCGCAATCCGTTTAGTAGCGTCCTGCGGTTGGTCCGTTTCGCGTCGCCACTGAGCCGAAGAAACGGGTTAATCAGTCCGTTCAAGTCCTTCAAAATCAATCTCCGAACCGTGTGATTCACTTCACTATTGTTCAATTCATGCAAAAGCGGGATGACCCGCTGCAAACGTGCAAATAGAGCCAGCGCCTTCTCGACAATCTCGTTATCAAGCGCATCTTTCTGTCCCTCGGAGATCACCATATCCTCCAGTACATCCAAATACTCCATGACCTGAACAAATTCACTGGTCATCTGGTCCGGCAAACGTGCTTGTCCTGTGATAGACTCTCGCAGAGCGGTAGTTTCCTTTTCATGTTGCTGTGCCTGATCAGCCTGCTCCTGCATCACCGGAATCACGGAACCGGTCAGATTAGGACGAGGATGGCGAACAGCCATGACAGCACTGTATCCTCCGATACAAATGATCGGGATTGCCAGACACACAAACAACGGCAACCAATAACTTAGTAAAAGCGCAATCAGGTAGCTGACCACAGCAATCGTGGCACCCCACATTTTAGAAGTCATAGCTTATACCTCCTGACGTAAACCCTTACCATATTGTAGAAAACAATATTTGCCTATGTCAATGTAAGGATTTGCGTATCGTGATTGGCTGCTCGATGTGACTGGCTAGAATGTCGTATTGCGGGTGTAGTGGACCGATTTCATAACCCAAAGCCGATTTCACTGCCAGATAAGGAAAATTGATACCAGACAAGCACGATACATGAAGTCCTCCAGACATCCGCGGATTGATCTCTAGCAACTTGGCCTGCTCGCCGTTATATTTCACTTGAATGTTATAATTGTACGGAATGTGATACGCCTCAGCGACCTTCTCTGCCACCTTCAACAGCTCAGGATGCTGCTCCAGCAGCCGTAATCGTCCCCCTGCCTTCCTACGCGGAACAGCTGCTAACAATTTTCCGTTTCGGTCAGCCAAGCAGTCGATACTGTATTCATATCCCTCCAGCAGTTCCATCACCATCAAATTGGGAAACGTCTCTGTGGAAGACAATACGCGATAGGCCTCCTCGAACGAAATATGATTCAGTGCATGGCCGAACAGTTCCTCCAGCGGATCACGTTCATTATCAATGATACGAAAGCCCATTCCACCTTCTGCATTACATGGCTTGAAACACACCTTGTGCCCAAGCGCTATTAATGACTCGTAAGCCTGTTTAAACTGCTCGGCATTACTGGCAATGGCATAATCGGGAATGGTGACAATATCCTTTTGACGAATAGATTCATAAAAAAGATCCTTCTCCATCAATTGCTCCAGCAGTTCGGTATCCCGGCACACCATTACTTCTGTACCAATATCGTCGAACAAATAAAGATGCTTGCTAATATCGAGCATATTCCACCGCGGAATAAAGATATCAATTTCATGGCGTCTGCAAAAATCAGCACAAAACTGTGCATACTCCACACCGCTCGTGCGCGGCTCTACTTCAGCTACATCACTGGCCTGCAGTGCCATGTGCTGCGGATCAGAGTGTGTGGCATAGATCTCGAACGGAATACCGTCCTCATTGTTGCGTATAGCATTCATATAATGATACACCACCGAAAACCAGCGGTTAAAATACACTTTGACCTTCTTCACAACGCCACGTCCCCTATTATTTTAATCATGAAGTACGAGACGCTGTCATGCTCCCGTGTACCTCATAGACATATTCCATAATTTCATTTGCTGCATAAACCCCCGACACTTCCGTAAATCGGTAATTGACCTCTAGCTTATCCCGCTGCTGTTCCCGATACAATTCACCATGACGCGGGGCAATCGCATAGTCGGCATAATCCAGCAGACAACGGTCCAGTAAAGAGTCACCGGATGCAACCACAGCTCCCCCATTGGTGAGGTTACGGATATGCGCCACGGCTGCCTGTTTATTCACGGCCGCAGGCACCAGATATACCTTACGACCTTGAATGGATACCTCCCAGCCCATTTCATGCATCATCCTTGCCTTCTCCAGCACCTGTTCCAGCGGCATACGATCCCGTTCAATCACGAAAGCATAAAATAGTTCATCGCAAAAACGCTCGTTTACGACCCAGTCTTCATGAAGAACCTGTCCGAACACCTGGCGTGCCTCTTCCGCATGAGCACCATCGCGGCGTACTTGTTCGTGAATACGTCGATTCCACTCTCGGTCCACCTCGCCTCCGACAATGATGTTTCCGCCATTACTCGTCACGGCATAGGCGGGAACCAGCTCCGTCTGAAACACGGTGATTCGTCTATACTGTTCCATGGTCCGAGTTGTCACAGGCATAAACATGACATCAGCCGGTAGTGTCTTGAGCCATTGCAAAGCTTGTGCAGAAATAAAGGCCGACGTCGCCCCATCGATCTGTTCCGCAGGCAACAGACCAGGGGACTCCAGCGGTACGCCAAGCGAGCGTTTGGAGTAAATCAGCGTCTGATCCAGGTCACTGGCGTAGATCATTCTTGTCCCCCCTTGAGCGGCTTGATGATTCCGCAACAGGAATAGGTCAATCCTTCAAATACCTCAACAGGCACTCCACGATCCTTGGCCAGCAGCATAATATGCTGAAGATTCGGATTATCTTCACGGTCAATCAGAATTTTCCATGGCACCCTGCGGAGCAGTACGCGAGTCGTCTCCCCCACTCCCGGCTTGACCAGATTAATATCCCGAATCCCAAATGCCTGCTGAATCGCCTCAATATCCCGTAAGCCCTGCCACGTCACGACAGGCGGATTCAATGTCATCTGTTCCGCATAGGCAGCCGCCGTTTTAGCCACGGCTTGAAAATAACCGGACACCGTATCCACAAACGTATTGGATTGATCCACCGACCGCCAGGATTCATAAAATTTAGCCCCATGAAAGTCGTCCGGACCTATCAGATCATCGCGTAATACCGTCCGGCTCATCAGACCTGATACGGTTGAATTCAGACAAGCGCTCGGGATCAAATAATCTTCTCGTGTACCAAAGGTCTCCGAGCAGCTACCCGGATCGGCCAGCACCGCCAGATCATCATTTAGGCGCAGCCCGTAATCTGCATTCATCTCACGACAGGCCTCGATCAACACCTGACGAATGGCGCCTTTCCCCGTCCAGCCATCGACAAACTGAAGTTCAATCCCCAGCCCATGCTGCTGTAGAATGTACAAAATAGCATTCCGGTCAATGCCTTTGCCACGAATAATAGAAATACTGTAATGCGGCAAGGATACGCCATACTTCCAGTCAATATAACGCTTGATCAGGATACCAATAGGCGTCCCTGCTCTGGCAAGAGAAACAATCGCCGTGTTCAATCCTCTTTTTCTCACAATCATCTCAGCCACAGAAGCTGCCGCTAATGCAACCTTTTCGGCAGATTGGGCAAGCGTGTCGTGAAACAACTCAATATACTCTGCTGTGGGCTGGTACTCCACTGGCAGCATTTCTGAATAATGGACGCCCGACTGTATCGCCTCTTCCCGATCCTCCGTCCCTTTTTCCAGCGCAACCCGGCTCAAATCCTTTAATAAAAAAGTGACATCTGAGGCAGGATAACTGCCTAGCGGTTCGGGCGGATGAATGTTCTTCTGCTGTATTTGCTCCATAAGTGCTTGCTTCATATCCGCGCTCCTTTACTCTCCTGCCTAGTTAAACCATTAAAATAAACGACATTCACTTTATCACAACCCAGACGGCTCAATGCCTCCAGCATGGGCTTCATTCGCTCTGGGTCCGACTCTCTTTCCAGCAAAACGAATATTTCGTCATACTGACCTGGCTCTACATTATAAATAAAATTGCGTACCGTACTGTCCTCAGGTGAGGGATAGGTCACGCCACTTGCGACGCCATACCCTTCTTCTCTATGGGGATACACCGGGCTGCGTGTGGTGGACTGATAATATACGTTCGGGCCTAACTCCGCTGCAATCCGCATTGGAATGTACATGAATTCCCCCGTACCCATTACCAGTGTTCGTTGTCCTGAACGAAGTTGGTTCAGTCGTTCAGCTGTGTACGCGATTTCTGCATCCAGCGCTGGATTGTCGGCGGATTGTAGACCAAAACGGCCTGAATATTTAAGATAAGGAGCTGTATTGGCGTACCCGTCGGTAGATATGGAGGTATGTGATATCCGCTCAAAAGCGGAAGCATCCTCTTCAAAACAGCGGTCAATTGTTCCAGACAAATCTTTATTAACCTCTGCGGTGCTAGTGGCTGCATGCTCTGCGTTCCCGGTCTGTCCGGCATATTCTGCGTGATCCAGTATCGGTGTTCCCTGTATTTCTATCTTTCCTTTGAGCAAACTTAGAGGCGTAATCCTAATATCTAGCTCTGCTTCCAGATCAGCAAAAGCTCGCTCGTCGCTGTCTGTCCGCCAGTCCAATAACGAAGCTATCACATACTGTTTGCGCGGAAAATGTTCCTGAATATCCCGTATAATATTAAGCGTTGTTTTTCCCGTCGTAATCTCATCATCTACCAGCACAATGGGTCCATCTCCGGCAAAAGCATCCTCATTCAGTGCATAACAACGATGATCAACAGCGTGCGAATGCTCTTCTTCAAACCGAATAATAGGCCGAAGGCCCGGAATATCCTCGCGTGTCGTATGAATATATGTAGCACCGTCATCAAATAACCGATACATGCTGTGCCCCAGTGCTGTAGCCGTCTCGGCAAAACCTACAAACTTGATTGGCTCTGGAAAAGCAAAAGACAAACGTTCATCCATCAGCTTTTGATAGGCCTCTTTTGCATAATTCGGGTCAAGGAGTCCTCTCACGGCCTCTCCAATCAGTTTATCCATCCGTTGTCCTGACTGTGGGACAAGCTCTTTATATAGCAGGATTGCCAGTGCTGCCCCACTTAACAGAGAGGTGTATGGATTTACCGGAATATGCTTGCCCAGCACCTTGCTGACAAACAAAAACGAACGCTTTTTGTTGACCCGTGCCGCCATCGCAAACAGCTTGTCCACAGAAAGACAGAATGGATTATGAGTTTCCGTAATTTTAACGCTGAACTGCTCCAGAATTGGCAGCAGATGTGTTTTCATAGTTGGGTAAGAGACTGACAAAATGTTGTTGTTCATGTAACACCCCGTATACTTTAGATCTATTTATAATACGATAAGCCCAATTCAAATGAGGCTTAATTTCATTCATTTTGTTGGCATAGGTGCTCTTGAATACACCCAGACTACCGTCATTACGTTCAACAATCTCAAGTGCATCCATATATTCTTCATGAGTCACCGCATACATGGCCTGTACCGGCTTAATGTGGGACGGATGAATGATCGTTTTGCCGATAATCCCATTCTCTTTATCCATCATAACTTCGCGAATCAGCCCATCCACTGCATCTGAGATGAAGTCCATTCGCAAGTAGCGCCCCGGCTTCCCAAATGCGTCTTCAAAAGGCGACACTCTTAATTGAGGTTTAAAGATACGTTCCCGGTGAGAGAAATATTCCCATACAGGACCGGAAATGACATAGTCCGAGTCCACGCGTCCGAACAAGTTAATAATATCTGCGATGCAGTCCCGAATGACGGCAATCTCATAAATCGTAATATCCGGGCTGCGTCTCAGCCCATACAGACTGGAGAAATCAGTAGCCCCAATTCGTACATTCAGCACATATTCCTGAACCTCGTCCAAAATTTCTTTAATCGCCAGCAGCTCTTTCCAACGGGTTTCCCGATAAATAATTTTAGAGCTTTCAAGAATCGGCAATCCATACAACACAGGCGTGCGGCTTGCGTCTCCTGCCCCTGTATGCATAGTCCGGTTATATTCAGTAATGAGTGCAAAATACGCCCGTCCATTATCAGAGGAGAACTTGGGGAGGACAAAGCCCGTAAGCAGCTCCAGGGTTTCTCCCAAACTGTTCAGCAGTCGTTCCAGCTGTTCCACAGATCGCACACGTACAAACAGCAAAGGTAATTGCTGTTCACTCATCATCCCTGTCCGTACATAGGACAAGAGTTGAAGCAGTTGCTGTGCCAGCGATTCTTCGGCCTGTCCGACCTGCTGATCCCCTATAGCATCCTCCAAATCCAGAATGACCGTTGTAAGTCCTTCATGCTTTCCATTTTTGATCTCTTCCGCTACTTCCGAGCGGGTCGCCGGCATGTACAAAGCCGCTCCTATGGCATAAGCCAATATACTTTTGGGTGAACGGTTATGAAACTCCATCGGTGGAGTACAGAAGATCGCTTCTACTTCCTCAGAGGTTAAATCATTAAAATATTTCAGGGCCCTTCCCCTCCTCTTGCTCTATCTCGCCTGACTGAAGCCCTGTGCCTCGGGTATAAAAGAAATCCCCCCTTAGTTTCAGGAGGGATTTCGCTATACTTTGTACATTAAGCCTCTTTGTCGGCCTTTTTCTTTCTTTTCGCCGAGCTAAGAATCATTGTGCCTACAAAGACGGCAATCAAAATGCCGAAGAATAATACTTGCGACATATGAAAGCCAAAAGCAGCAGCCAGCATTTTACCCCCAATAATGGCGATCATAATAAAGGCTGTCTGTTCCAGTTCCGGAAATTTATCAATGAGCTTGAGGAACACTTGTGCAACACCACGCATCATCAGAACGCCGAGTATACCACCCAGGAACAGAACCCATACTTTCTCGCTCACACCAAAAGCGGCAATGACACTGTCAATACTGAAGGCAATATCCATCAGTTCGACCATTAATACGGTTTTCCAGAAAGAAGTAGGTTTGTTTTTCACTTCTCCATCACCCTCGGACTTGAATAAGCCCTTGTAAGCGATGTAGAGCAGATAAGCCGCACCCAGTACCTTAATCAGCGTGAACTTAATCAGGAAGGTACCCAAGCCGATGGCCAGAAACCTGAATATATACGCACCTAAAATCCCGTAAAATAAGGCTCTCTTCTGCTGCTCTTTTGGTAAATGCTTAACCATAACTGCGAGAACCAAGGCGTTATCCGCCGACAAAAGACCTTCCAGCAAAATGAGAGTTCCAATAATCCCCCAACTCACCGGGTCAGTAAGCGTACCTACCACATCACTCCATGAAAAGAAATGCCCGTAGTTCTCGCTGATATTTTTAAATAAATCATTCAACATGAAAAGAGTGCCTCCGATAATTCAATTTATTTACTACCCTGCGTCCAGCGCATGCCCCAGTTATATGCCTGATCCATTTCACGATGACCGCCATAAAACTGTACGAGTCTCTCAATACTAAACGTTTCATCGTTCACATTTTGGATCATTGCAATCGCACACATCCCTTTGCGATTGTCATGTTCATTCATATGAACGATAATGTCTGGCCCGTCCTTCTGGTACAGCGTGACTACCCCGTCTGCTTGTGACCAGTTCGTGACTCCTTCATAAATGAAGGTAAACACCAAAATTCGCTTAATTTCAGAAATTTTAGCCCCATTAATACGGAGATTTTCCCCTGTTTTCACAGAGCCCGTACGGTCGTCACCATCCAGAGCAATGTACGGGAAGCGATTTAGAGAACCGAAAACTTCCCCAAGCGCCTGAACGACACCTTTATCCCCGTTCTTCATCTCATACAAGCAGCCCAGATCCAGATCGACACCCTTGGAGCCACGACTGAAAAAGCCCTTACTCTGCTGTACCTGATTCCAGTTCAGATTGATTAGGATTTCACCTAATCCGCCTGAGCCCTTTTTCAGGTTAATGGTATCTCCCTTTTTCTTCAGCTCAATTTTCCGCAGATTCAGATTTACCGGAGTTGCAGATGGCTCTGGCTTTGGAACAGGAGGTGCAGGCGGCGGTGTGGGTACTGGTCGAGGTGCTGGAGGTGGTGTAGGCACCGGCACCGGAGGGGCCGGATTATTTTCCACTTCAATGCCGAAATTTTCACACAACGCATCCAATCCACCGGAAAAGCCTGCGCCTATCGCGTTAAACTTCCATTCACCGTTATGGCGGTACAGCTCGCCTATCACAATGGCCGTCTCGACTGTAAAGCCACTATCCAAATTAAATCGTAAAACCTCTCCATTAACCGGATGAACAAAACGTATAAATCCGCCTTGAACCTGTCCAAAATTTTGCCGTTTCTGATCCGCATCATATATGGTCAGTGTAAACGCAATCTTCTCGATATGGGAAGGTATTCTGGTTAGGTCCAGGGAAAATTGTTTCTTGTCACCAAACTGTTGTCCATCTGAATAGGTGATAAAAGGTGTAGTCGGATTATTGTAAAAGATCAGATCCTCATCGCCTGATACTTTCCCTCCAGGGCCCAGCAAAAATGCAGAAGTATCAAGTTCCAGAGCCGCTGAGGACTCCCAACCGATCCCTATGTTGACATGGCTCAGGCCTGGATTCGTTTTGGTCAAATCCACCTTCTGCCCCTTTACTACGATAACAGCCATGATTGTGTCACCTTTCTGTCCGTTTGTCGTGTTCAGCGTACGCCCTTCAATGGCTTAAAAAGAAAGGGGTAGCGCCCTTTGGACACCACCCCCATGTGGATATTATTGAGCGTCCAAGCCATAGTTTTTAGCAAGCGCACCCAATCCACCAGCAAAACCACTACCGATAGCCTGGAATTTCCAGTCTGCATTGTGACGGTAAAATTCACAGAATACCACAGCTGTTTCGGTGGAGAAATCCTCTCCCAAATCGTAGCGCAACACTTCACGATCCGTTGCCGCATCTACCACACGTACAAAGGCATTGGACACTTGTCCAAAGTTTTGCGCACGTGCCTCATAGTCATAAATCGTAACTGTAATTCCGATACGATGGATATTTGCAGGAATCTTTGCAAAATCAATAATAATTTGCTCGTCATCCCCGTCGCCCTCACCTGTGCGGTTATCGCCTGTATGAGTAACAGCACCCGCTCCACCTGTTGGGTTATTGTAGAATACAAAATCGTCAGCTGCCTTCGCTTTACCGTCCTCATATAGCAGGAAAGCCGAAGCATCCAAGTCAAATTCTGCGCCGCCACTATATTTATTGGTATCCCAGCCAAGACCTACGACAACACGAGTCAAGCCTGGATTCGTTTTGGTCAGATCAATACGTTGTCCTTTGGAAAGACTAATCGTCATACTGCATACCTGCCTTCTTTGTGTAGATTTTTTAAGCTAAGCCGTAATCACGTGTCAAGCCTGCAAGACCATCCTGGTAACCGCTGCCAATGGCATTGAACTTCCACTCACCGCTATGGCGATACAACTCGCCTACCACGACGCCTGTTTCGATCGAAAAATCTTCTCCCAGATCAAAGCGAACCAATTCTTCATTGTTTGCCTCATTTACGATACGTGCGTAGGCACGGGACACTTGTCCAAAGTTTTGGCTGCGTTCTTGTGCATCATAGATCGTAATCGTAAAAGCGATTTTTTCTACGTTAGCAGGTACATTGCTCAGATCAACTTTAATTTGCTCGTCATCTCCGTCACCTTCACCTGTGCGGTTATCTCCGGTATGAACGACAGAACCGTTCTCGTTTTGTGGATTATTAAAGAAGACGAAGTTCTTTTCCGTTTCCACTTTGCCGTCCGCATTCGCCAAAAATACGGATACGTCCAAGTCAAAATCTTTACCGCCATCGTACTTATTGGTGTCCCAGCCGAGACCAACCGTGATTTTGGACAAGCCTGGGTTTGTTTTCGTCAAATCGATTTTTTGACCTTTAGATAAGTTAATTGCCATGAGTAAGTACCCCGTTTCTCATTAGTTTTGTATGAGCAATCTAAAATTACATATAACGCTGAGCCAGCACATCAATATGTACGGCATGGGTGCCTGCACCGATTGCAGCAAACTTCCATTCGTCGTTATGGCGATAGAGTTCTCCGCAGATCAGTGCAGTCATTCCCTCAAAATTATCAGATAAATTAAACGTCACCAGTTCCTTAGAATTAGCACCGTCCAGAATGCGGATATACGCTTTCTCGATCATGCCGAAATCCTGTTTCCGGTTTACGCAATCATATATATTCACAACAACAAGCACTTTATCGACATTGGCCGGAATCCGTGCCAGGTCAATCATAATTTGTTCATCATCGCCGTCACCTTGTCCGGTCAGATTATCACCGGAATGCACGACTGAGCCGCACGGGCTTTTTTTATTATGGAAGCATACTACATTGTCAGATTGAGTTAGTTTCCCGTTGGCATCCAGCAAAATGGCAGAAGCATCACAATCAATATTGGGTTGCTTCTTGAAACCAAAAAATCCTTTGGACTGCACGGGGTCCCATCCCAATCCGGCTATAACCTTGGTTAGTCCTGTGTTTCCCTTGGTCAAATCAATTTTCTGGCCCTTGACCAGATTAATTACAGCCACTGATTAACACACCTCCCTTCCATAAAATTTACAGACTAAATTCAGACGGATTCAAACCAAGCGCACCACAAATCTCAGCAACAATCCGTTGCTCATTGGCATCAAAGTCACCGTCAGCTGCACCAATGGCACTGCATACGCCGACGACAAGTCGACCTACTTCAGGCTTGCCTTTTAATTTACCAATCGCTTTTAACGCTTCCTGTTTGCCGATTTCAGGTGAAAATTCAAAGTTTGCTACATAGTGATTGAAACGGTTGATGACCTCACCCATATCAAACACTTTCAATTCCTCACTGATATTTATGTATCCGGCCATTTTTGTTTTTTCTTCCGGACTAATAGTACCGTCGGCAAATGCCACTAATGCACAACCTGCAACAACAGCTTCCATAAAATCTTTGTTCTTAAATTTCTTAACCTGGTCGCCCAGTCCTTTTTTAGTTGTATTCAACCAATTTTTAAATGTACTCATATTTCCCTCCACAATTACGTATTTGGGTATAATCTATCCTAGTTAATTTCTTCCTTTACTATAACCTGAATTACGATCTTATTCTACAATAATATACAAAAATGCGGTAAATCCGATCTACCTTTTGTAGGTATCCTCTCTATCTTTAGCCCTATTTTTTGTCGAAAGTATCCCTTCCATTATCACCCATTTGATAACGCAAATGCAAGTTTGTAGAATGGTAGACTTCTATGGATATGCAACAAAATACAGTTGCTATTCTACATATACGGTTTTGCTAAGGTAAACGTTGCACATACTTGCGGATCACAGCATACAAAAATAGCGTCGACCAAATTTAGGACGACGCTATTTTCACTTCAATCTATTAGGTTCGGTCGTATATAGCTACTCTTTTAATTCCGAAGCTGAAAACCTCTATCTAATGTAGGATATCTCTTTCACGTTGTTTAAACAAGTGACACACGCAGTCTACCCATCTTGCATTTTATTAATAGTCTGTAAGCAACTCTGTTTTAGCTTTTTCAATTGCTTCGTCACGGCTCTGCACTTGCATTTTTGAGTATATGGTCGAAATATAGTTTCGAACCGTTCCTTCAGACAAGTGAACCTTGCTTGCAATTGCTTTATAACGGTGTCCTTCAGTTAAACAATGCAGAATTTCCAACTCCCGCTCTGTCAGTCCATAAGGATTCTTCATCGTCCCTGTCATTTGCTGAAACAATGTACTTGCTACTTCTTGGGTTATCATCGTTCCTCCGTGATGCACTAGCCGTATTGTATTAGCCAGCTCTCTTGGATCAATTGATTTTAGTACATAACCTTCAGCACCCAAAGCAAGTGATTTCGTAGCATACGAAATGTCATCAAAGGTGGTGATCATAATTACACGTATGTTAGGCCAGCTTTCTTTAATTAGCTTCGTCGCAGTAATACCGTCCATCTGGGGCATATGTACATCCATTAATACAACGTCTGGCGGGTCGCTGGCACATTGATCTACAGCAACGTTTCCGTCTTCCGCCGTTTGAATTCGAAAATCAGGTTCGTTTTTGAGCAACAGGCCTAAACTGTCCCGAATGAGTAATTGATCATCCACCAACAATACCTTGATCTCTGGATTACTAACATCTGTATCCTGAAGCAATGGTATAGAACAGGTCACAATCGTTCCTTCGCCTTCTTTGGAATGAAGGTATAGCTTGCCTTGAAGAGACGAAAGCCGCTCTTTCATTCCTGAAAGACCAAACCCGAACTTAATTTCGTCACTTCCCTTCCCATTGTCCTGCACCTGCAAAATGATCTGGTTATGGTCGTAGTGAAGAAGCACCTGAATAGAATTGGCATGCCCATGTCGGCTGGCATTAGTCAATAATTCTTGTAAACAGCGGTACAAGGTCAGTTTTGACTGTTTTATGACAGGAAGCGGCTCCCCCATCGTTCTGAACACAACTCGAATGGCAGTATTCTTTTTAAATTCATTAATGATATTTAGCAAGGATAGATCCAAAGATGGATCCTCCTCCATAGGGTCCATCTGATGAACTTGCTTTCGGATATCTTCGAGCCCTGTGCGACCAAGTTGAAGAACAGACTGCAATCTTTCAGTCCCCTCTTCAGAAGAGATATAAGGCCGTAATGTTTCCATACCTAAGATAATGGAAGTGAATGTATGGCCAATCGAGTCATGCAGCTCGCGAGCCATGCGGTATCTTTCTTCCAATAGTGTCATTTGTTCAACCTGAGTCGAATACTGCTCCAGGGTTTGATACTGCTTTTTTATTAATTCGAGTTTTTGTTTGATCCGATCTATAGAACGAAATGCCATTTGTAATCCGAAACCAATACCGTATACAAACGAAGCATCCACTAGGTTCTGGAATACGTCTTCTATCGTCCAATGAAACGCCCCTCTTCCTCCCAGGCAAAACATCACCAACGCAAGAGGTAAAGTTACCGCATGTGAACGGCCACGGCTATAAAACGAAATCGTAAAAACAGCTGGCAGAAACAGTCGGACAAGCTCATATTGATGAGCAAATAGCAAAGAAATTCCACCCACTAGAAATACTTCCGCCAACAAATACCAGCGGTAATGAATTCGATCAATGAACAAAGGTATTGAATAGCAAACGAGAACAGAGATAAATACAACAGTGAAAGGGAAAGATGGGCGGTCTTGATACGATAGCAAAACAAAGCAAATCAACCACAAGATTCGGAATACAGCAACAATCCATTCCTGCCAAGACCAGCGCATATTGCATCCAAGCATGTAAGTACCCCATTCTTCTTAAATTAAGGTAATTTTTTCAATCTTTTCACATCATAACAAGGTCATGACATTTTGTCACTAGGGAGTATGACTGCACTCCTGATACTTTATAGACAATCAAACTGTTGGCGGGGAGGGAATCGTTGTTGTCACTATTACAGATTCGTAATTTAAGTAAAAAGATTGGAAAGAAAACCATTGTTGAAGGACTGTCCTTGGATGTAAAGGCGGGGGAAATCATGGGTCTTGTTGGCCCAAATGGAGCGGGCAAGACGACCACTATTCGGATGATCGTGGGGTTAAGTTCAAAATCGGGAGGCCAGGTATTTATCCACGGCCAAGATATTGATCGCTCCTTTGAAAAGGCAATGAGACATGTTGGAGTTATCGTCGAAAATCCAGATCTGTACAAATATTTATCCGGCTATGACAATCTGATTCATTTCTCAAGAATGTCTCCAGGGGTTTCTTCGGAACGTATTCAGGAAGTAATCTCGCTCGTCGGACTTGAGGACAGCATTGATAAGAAAGTGGGAACTTACTCTCTAGGAATGAAGCAGCGACTGGGATTAGCCGTTGTACTGGCCCATAAACCTTCCTTACTTGTACTTGATGAGCCTACCAATGGTTTAGACCCAGCAGGAATAAGAGAGCTTCGGGAACATTTAATCAATCTGTCTCAAAAAGAAGGCGTTGGTGTTCTTATTTCTAGCCATCTTATGGCTGAAATGGAACTGATGTGTGATCAGGTAGCGATTTTAAATAAGGGAAAACTGATTGGTATCCATAATGTAGCTGAGATGATGGATAATCGGCTTGCTCCTGTTCGGTTTGAAGTAGACAGACCCGAATTGGCTCTTCCTGTATTCCAGTCCATGCTGGCGGGGAAAGAAATTATTGCAGATCAACAAACTCTACAAGTTGACATTACAAAGGATCAAATTCCGGGTATTACAAAGAAACTTATGGATACGGGGGTGAACATATACAGCGTTCAGATTACGAAACAGACACTAGAGGATAAATTCATTGAAATCACAGGGGGAATTGAAAAGTGATTCAGTTAATTCGCAATGAAAACATGAAGATTTATAAGCGTAAACGTACCTGGCTTATCATCATACTGCTTATTTTGTATGTATTAATCCAGATGGCTAATTTAAAAAGTTCTGGTATGACTGAGTACAATGAAGGCTGGAAAACACTCTTACAGCATGAAAATTCAAAGCTAACGAGAGATGCAGCAAAGTCAGACGCTCTACCCATTGAGAAAAAAATGGCAGCAGAAAAAATTTTGATGAATCAGTATTATTTGGACCATAACATCGCTCCTCAATCCAATGCTTGGAGTTTTACAGTGAGCCAATCCAGAAATTTAATTGTAGGTATCTCTCTTTTAGCTCTTATCGTGGCTGGCGATATTGTAGCCTCTGAGTTTTCTGCCGGTACAATCAAATTTTTACTGACACGTTCAGCTACACGCTCAAAAATTTATTTTTCTAAATATATTGCAACTCTCTTGTTTGGAATATTTTTGGTTTTGCTTACTTTTCTGGCTGCCATATTTTTCGGTGGATTAATGTTTGGCTTTAAGGGGATCGGCGATCCCTACTTCTTCGTCAAGGATCAAACCATTCAGCAGGCAGATATGATTCAAGCCTTGTTAGGAGGGTTCTTATTTAATATACCTTTTATGGTTATCGTGTTGACATTTGCATTTATGATTTCTGCAGCATTTCGCAGTGTTACATTTTCTATTGTGTTCTCTATGCTGGCAGCTATAGCAGGATTCGTCCTGAGTATCACCATGAATGGATGGCCTTGGACAAAATACTTTGTGTTTTCCAGTACAGATCTCAATCCTTATTTTTTTGGAACGACGCCAGTGGAAGGAATGACCTTGGGCTTCTCACTGTTCCTCCTTCTACTTCATCTGGTCGCTATGCATCTCGTTTCATATCCTATTTTTACAAAACGGGATGTAATCTAAATCTATACTAACTATTCTGAAACGGAGTGATTGTAATGAAATGGCTCACTACTTTAGTGATGATCTCAATGTTACTGTTAATTGCAGCCTGTTCATCCAAACCTGCAACATCTTTAAACAAGGAACTTGAATTATCATCTGCCGGTATTTCCAGCTTAGTTCTAGATAATAGCAACGGTCAAATTGAAGTTGTCGGAAACAAGAATACAGATAAAATACAAGCCAGTGTCGTTGCTAATGGCAGCAACATGGATAAGCTAAAATTAAGTCTGGAGGGAGAAGATGGTATAGCTACTCTTAATACTTTTTTCGAGGGACAATTCATGTCAACAGGTCCCCAAACAGTTGATGTCAAGCTAACCATTCCGGAAAAAATGAAACTAGAAATTAAACATCCGCATAGAGATGGAGATATTCAAGTAACGAATTTAGCCTCGGATGTAAGCATTGAAAATGTGAATGGTAATATCACGCTTAAAGAAATCGGTGGAGCCATTGATTTAACCAACAGAGATGGTGGGATTACTATTCAAAATAGCTCATCTGATGTCAATATTGAAAATGTAAACGGACATATTCAAGCAGATAAAATAGGGGGTACTGCATATATTGAGTTAGGTGACGGCTCTCTGGATATTGATCAAGTTGCAAAAGATGTTGTCATTATTCAGAGCGGCAATGGAAAAGTAAGCATCGGTGATGTGAAGGGGAAAGTGACTCAAAGCAAAAAATAACTGAAAGACCAAAAGGCCAACATAAGTTGGCCTTTCCATTAACATCAGGTCCTTCAATCACATCATCATGGGCAGAAATTCAGTTTATAATGCTGATACTCGTTCTTTTTCACCTACGCTATTAAGGACTGGTTCGGCATTTTGACTGAAAAAGTTACGTAATGCTTTGTTCTTATGAGCCATGATACCCATCACCAGAGCAACTATTCCCGATGCCAGAGGAAGGTATACCCAATGGATTCTATCCAATAGTATTCCGTACAACCCGATTCCGAGCGGAGTTGCTAGCATAGTGATCGAGCTGATTACACCAAACACCCCGGCTCTAATATGTTCTGGAGTATACAGCTGCACATAAGATATCATGGGAACATTGCTCATTGAATTAAAAAATCCGGTTACCGCCAAAATCATAATGAAGATGAACGTCATCTGTATCAGGCTTCCTGATGTTGAGGGAAACAATAATGGGAAACACCATGTTAGGAATAAGATGGCTTGAAGCTGAAACAGGATAAATATTTTGGTAATAACAAATTGATGTACTTTCCGACGTGAAACCACAATGGCTCCCGCGATGACTCCTACGAACCAGGCTCCTTGAATAACAGATAGTTGCTGAGCTGAAAGTTGAAGTTCCTGATAAGTCACATACGGCAGCACAACCTGGACTAATGGAGCGAGCATAAAATTGATACCAACAAAGATAACAAGTAAATACATTATGGCTTTTTGCTTGTTTATATACGCAAACACATCTTTGACACTGTCTAAATAACTTGAGGATACCGTTTGTTCATCAGTTTTCCTAAATTGTAACCATAGTTGCATCAATCCGGCCGAAATAAATGTTATTCCGTTAATCATCACAATCGTTTCCAAGCCCCAAGCTCGATAAGTTATGGCACCCAGGATCGGACCCAGTACATTTATGATTGCTCCTATACTTTGATAGGAAGAGTTTACGCTATGAACGTTGTCTCTTTCCACTAAGTTAGGAATTGAGGCGTTCAGCGTTAAGAACGTAAATGATTGAATAAGGCTTAATATAACGGAGAACACGGCAAGCAACATAACATTGGTTGAATCCAACAAGAAAATGGGTAAAAAGATTAGTAGCGCTATTCCGCTTAATATTTCGGTTATGACAAGCACTTTCTTCTTATTGCTCCGGTCTATAACTACACCTGCAAAAATATTGACAAATACTCCGGGCAGAATGGACAAGCCTAACACCATTGAAAATACAGTGGCCGATCCGGTGATATCCAAAATATATAGACTTAAAGCAAACTTAAAAATCGAACTTCCTAGCTCCGATATAAGCCTGGTTACTGAAAAAATAAATAGATTCCGGCGAGCATAAAACGAAAATTCCTTTGGCTGATTCATGAGATCCCCCTATTCGGTTAGGGCAAGAGTTACAGAACGGTTGCCCAGCGTCTTTCCAATTGCTCCAAGGCACTTTGTAGATGATTCCGTACTATACTTTCGTCTTCTGAAAAAGGTAGAGTTAGTGCCACAAACAGATTAGACTCGCTATCATGCCAAACTTCGCATAAGATTCGTGTTCTTCCTTCAACATTGACATTACCCAGATCTACCGTTTGTAGGAGTTGATGCTCACTTCTCAGCTCACCAAGGAAATTAAATACAATTGGCATTCTATCCAAAGCCTGCTGCAAGTATCCTCCAGATAAAGGATAATCATTCTGTACATCCGGGTTATACATTAAGTTAGCAAAGCTGATATTATGTTCAGCTGCCCGTTGAACACTTTGGCGAACCTGCTGTTCTAGAGATACCAGATTTTGGTCTAAATTAGTTAGTATCGGGATATGATCCACAAATTCACCAATAACATCATAGTAACGCTTCTCTCCAAAGCTTCGACCATATTGCGTTACCCAAATGGGAACCTGACTAAGCTCGAAATACATTTTACAAAAAGCAGTGAACGTAAAGAATGCAATCTCCCAATGACTAGTGTTGTCCAAGTGAATTGCTCTCTCGGAAGATTTCAAATCCCAAATGACAGTTGTATGCCCTTCAAGTACTGCTTTTTGACTTACAAAATCGGTTATACGACCAATTGCACGATCAAACTTATCTAGATTATAGGTAGTAGCTAGTTCCAGATCATCAACACCCTGAGGTCCTTCCATAATATGAGCTGTAAAATCAGAGTAACGATTTTTGCTCCCTTCAGGCGTTTCCTTTCCAGCTCGAACACATTCATAATAAGTGTTGAATTGGTGCTTAATAATCTCACTGCTCATAAAGTCAAAGATCGAGTGCGAAAAAGGTAATATAAGCATGTAGTCTTTCAGATTCTTTTTCACAATCAATATCCGATATAAGAGTGAATTGCTCAGTTCATGCTGCCTGTAAAAATAAGGCCAGACGATATTATTCAGAATCACTTGCTGTGTATCTTCATCGTACATAGAGATATCAACCAGTGGTACAGGAAGATGATCTGGTGCTTCCCTTACTTGCCACTGCAATTCTCCGTTTTCTTTACACAGCGTACTTCTCATCAAATCTTGCTCTCGAATAATCTGCAGAATCGCTTCTTCCACATACTCCATGTTCATATGTTTTTCTAGCGGAATAATCGTGCCAGAAATATCACTGTGTTGGAGATGGTAGCGTTGTGTTGGAGAAACTGGCAGTCTCTCGATCACTCCTGGGCTTAGAATAGCTTTGGAGAAAACGTCCAAATCATTGTCAATTCTTTCTGTCCATATGCTCTTAATGTCTTCAAGATTGGCCTTTTCCAGTCTCAGGGTTTCTTCTCCATGCCAAGTGATGTAATGAGGCTGAATTGATTCATCGCATTTCATGTCCAACAGTTCCATAATCTCTTTTTCAAAAGAAATGGCCCCATCTTCTAGATGCAGAACGATATAAGATTTTCCATTGAATTGCTCTTGTTGTAACCATCCCTTAACGTTCAGCTTTTGATGCAGCAACGCTATAATTTGATCAAATTGTTGGGCAAGTGCAGAAGGGTTTTCTTCCATCCCTTCCACATGTAGTGCCAACTCTCTGACCGTAGGGTATTGATAGATACTGCTCAACCGTAATTCACTACTCCAAATCCCCTGTAATCTGGATGCAAGCTGAATAGCCGTTAAAGAATGTCCTCCCAGTTCAAAGAAATTATCGTCGATACCCACATGTTCAATACCAAGTACACTCATCCAGATCTCAACTAATTCCTTTTCCAGCTCACTGCTTGGCTCCACATATTCCGTTCCGGTACCAAATTCCAGCTCAATCTCTAATAGCATACGACGATTAATCTTACCACTCGACGTGAGCGGCATCTGATCCAAGAATACAAAATAGGCTGGAATCATATACTCTGGAACTGAGACAGATAAATTTTGTCGCAACATTGCCGTTGTCACATGAGGTTCGGCAACAACATACGCCCCCAAACTAGGCATCCCCGTTCGGTCATCAGCACGGGCAAGTACTGCCGCTGCCCGAACTCCATCATGCGCAAGCAAAGCCGCCTCAATCTCACCCAGTTCGATCCGATATCCGCGGATTTTCACCTGATGATCGATTCTGCCCATATATTCGATATTTCCATCCGGCAACCATCTAGCCAGATCCCCTGTTCGGTACATCCGTCCTCCCGGCTCGTATGGATCTTCTACGAACTTCTCTTCCGTCAATTCCTCCCGATTCACATATCCTCGCGCTACACAGTCGCCTCCAATATGCAGTTCGCCAGGTATCCCTATCGGTTGCAAACGGTCCTTCTTATCCAAAATGTACAATTTTACGTTATCAATCGGCTTCCCGATCGGAATGCTCTCCGGTTCATGCTCGACAGGACAGTCATAATACGCCACCTCCACGGTCGCTTCCGTTGGCCCATACAGATTGTGCAGCGTGGCACCGCCGCCTCCTATCAGACAGTTAAACCGACGCACATGCTCTGTCATCAGCGCTTCCCCGCTGGCAAATACCCGTCGTACACTGCGCATTTTCCCCGTAGCTCCGCTGTGTTCCATGTATTCCAGAAACGCGCCCAGCATCGACGGCACAAAGTGCAATGCCGTTACCCGGTTAGACTCAACTGTTTCAGCTATTGTGGCCGGGTCCTTCTCTCCTCCCGGCTCCAAAAAGCATACCGTTGCCCCTTGGATAGCCCACGAGAATAATTCCCACAACGATACATCAAAGGTATACGGTGTCTTTTGCAGGATTACATCCTCCGCTCCAAACGGAATCCGCTTTTGCATCCAGTGCAGACGATTGATCAGCGAGGCGTGCTCAATCATGACTCCTTTAGGCTTACCCGTAGATCCCGAGGTGTAAATCACATACACCAAATCCGTCGAGCGATTGATCGATTCCGGATTCTTTTCTCTTTCTGTTTGCTCCTTTTCCTGTACCAGCAAATCTTCGATAGCGATCAGTTCCCTGGTTGTTCCATGACAGCGAAGCTGCTCCACTAACTCCTGCTGGGTCAATAAAATGGATGCTCCACTGTCCTCCAGCATGAACGTCAGTCGTTCTTCAGGGTCCTCTGGATTCAGCGGCAGATAGGCTCCACCCGCTTTCAAGATTCCTAGTAGTCCGATAATCATCTCCAACGATCGGTGAACCGCGATCCCCACCACACGATCAGGTCCTACTCCTTTTTCCCGCAGCACATGAGCCAACCGATTCGCTTGGGCGTTCAGCTCCCGATACGTTAACTGCCGTCCTTTGTAAAGGGCTGCCGGATGTTCCGGTGTTCGCTCCACCTGCTCCTCAAACAATTGATGGATTGTCTTCGCTCGCGGATAGATCGCTGTCGTATTGTTAAATTCATTCAAAATCACTTCTTTCTCCGGTAAAGAAGTTACTTCAATCGAGGATATACTCATCTCTGGATTATCCACGATTTGTCGGACTACGCCATTTAGATGATTTTTTATACGTTCCACAAATTCTCTACTTAAGGTATCAGCGTTGTACAGAAATTTAATGTTCAGTTCGTCTTTCAGGGAAACAATAAGATTAAAGTCATAGTTTGTCTGTTCATAAAAGGCCATATCTCGCACATGAATTTTCAGATTGTGCTTCTGTAGCGCCTCTTCTTCGCCAAACTCAGGGTAATTTTCAAACACAATAATATGATCTAACAGGCTTTGCTTCAGTGTGGTTACGGACTGAATGTCCGCTAATGATGTGTACTCATACTTAACAGATTCGATGGAGCTTTGTTGAGCTCTCTTGGCCATTTCAATGAAGCTTTCATTCTCCTCGCCATAAATTCGCACGGGAATCGTATTAATGAAAATACCTACCATGCTCTCAATGTCTGGGATTACTGGCGGTCGCCCTGAAACTACGGCTCCAAATACTACATCGTTGGTATTGTTATATCTTTGAAGCAATGCCCCCCACATGGATTGGAACAACGTGTTGACCGTAATCCGATTATGAGATGCAATCTCTGTTAATCGTCGTGTCATTGTTTGGTCTAACGAAAATTCTAGCTGACTCGTGCGGTAACCACCTTCTTTAGCCTGCAATTTGAACGTCTTCGGTATAACTGCACATTGCGTATATCCATCCAAAGCCTGTTTCCAATATTGCATGGACTCCTCTTTGTCCTGCTTTTCCAGCCAACGAATATAAGTTGAATAAGCAGGGGCTGTTTCAGACTTAAGCGGTCTACCATTTTTCAATTCTAGATACATACTCATAAAATCGCGGTAGACAATTCCTACGCACCATCCATCCATAATCATATGATGGAAAGTCCACATCATAAGGAACTTATCAGGAGTTGTTTTTAATACATTTATACGTATTAGTGCCTCATTGGATAAATCAAATCCACGCAGAAGATCTTGTTTTTTGTAATCCTCTAGATAAGCGGTAATTTCTTGCTCATTCATCCCGGTAAGGTCATAAAACTGAAACTCTGCATGTTGATGTTTACGCACGATTTGCCGAGGTTCATGTATACCGGTAAACACAAAATTCGTACGCAATACTTCATATTTTGCCAACAATTCTTGAAAACTCTGTTCCAGAAGCTCCTGCTGTAGTTCACCTTCCATTTCAATCGCGACTTGTTCCACATAAGCTGTAGTTTCCGGCTCCATCATGTAATGGAACAGCATTCCCTGCTGCATAGGTGTTAACGGGTAAATATGCTCTACTTGTTCAGTCCCACCAAACTGCTTGAGAATCTGATCTAACTCAGGGATAGAGAGAGTATGGTCTTGGTAATCAGATGGGGTGAGAACCTTCTGTGAAATGCTTGTACAGTGATTAATTAACATTTTTAAATGCTCAATATACATAAGGGATAATTGTTCAATAGCATGGTCTGCATGCTCGCCACGAATATATCCAAATTCAAGTAACAGTTGGTCTTGGGAAACAATACTGTTGATGTCCAGTGTAAAATGACTTTCTGCCCCTTCACCAACAGAACGTCCCGGAGATAGCGGTGACGATTCAAAGCTCCCCTCTTGCGTACCATCCATAAATTGTCCCAGATAATTAAAACTGATTTGTGGCTGTATGTTAAAATCTAAATCTTGAGTATGTTCCACATCGGTCAAATACTTCAGAACTCCGTAGCCAATCCCTCGATTAGGGATATGCCGAATCATTTCCTTAGTTCGTCGAATAACAGATGAAATATCTTCACTATCCCTCATATCCAGAACAATAGGAAACATCGAAGTAAACCAACCTATGGTTCGAGTAACATCAATCTCCTCCATAATCTCTTCCCTGCCATGTCCTTCAAGATTAATAGCGAAGATTTTACTACCCGCCCATTGCTTAATTGCCAATCCAAGTGCTGATAACAATAAGTCATTAATTTCGGTATTATAGGCCTGATGAGCAGTTCCAAGCAGTAGCTGTGTATCTTGCTTGTCCAACCGGACAGCTATGCTCGTTCTTTCTTTTTTCACTCCAACCTCATCAGTAACTGTGCTCTTCTGAGGAAATGGAGACTCACATTGAACACCTTCAATTTGCTGCCAATATGCCTTCTCCTTCAGTAAAGTCCGACTGTTCGAATACTCTGCAAGCCGGTCGGACCAATACTGAAAAGAGTCCGTTTTATCCGGCAAAGCGATAGCCTTACCCTGTAATGCCTGGGTATATGCGCTCTCCAAGTCTTCCAATAAGATTCGCCAGGAGACCCCGTCAATAACCAAATGGTGAATAGCAATCAGCAAATGCTGGCCTTTATCTGTTTGGAACAAACCAACCCGGATCATCTCACCTGCTCTTAAGTCCATGGTAGCCTGTAGCCGACTCGCCTCTTCCTCAATCTTGCTTTCAGCATCGTTATTTCCTTGTAGATTATAAATATTTAAATGAAAAGGCTTTAACTGCGTTCCCGTATGGTATTGGCAAACAGAACTCTGACCGATTTCATACGCCATTCGTAGGGCATCATGGTGAATAATAATATTCTCCAAAGCAGTCTTTAGGGCTTCTTCATCAAATACACCACTAGTAAATAACATAACTGCTTGATTAAAATGGTTCCGATCATCCTGTACATTTTCGAAGAACCATCTTTGGATTGGAGTTAGCTGTACCTCACCTGTTACCGCCTTCTGGTCAATGATTCTGGAACGACGTTGGACATATGGTGCTACTTGCTGAACAGTAGGGTGCTGAAATATGTCCTTCATATCCAGCTTTAATCCCTCTTGGCTCAACCTTGCGATCACTTGAATGGCCTTAATAGAGTCTCCTCCAAGGTCAAAAAAACTGTGACTAATTCCAATTCCCTCTTGTCCCAGCACGCCTTCCCAAATTTTAACCAACTTCTCTTCCGTAGGGCTTGTTGGTGGTTCATACAGCGTGCTCAAGTCTAAGTTAATATGAGGTTCTGGCAGTTTCTTCTGATCCACCTTGCCATTAGCGTTCAGCGGCAAACTGTCCAACAGGATTAAGCTGGATGGCAACATGTAATCTGGTAAATACTTCGCCAAGTAACGGCGAATAGCTGAAGTATTTAATTCCCCATCTGTCACCATATATGCAGAAATACGATTTTGACCGGATGGATCCGGTTTAGCTACAACTATTGCCTCTTTAATACGTTCATGGGATAGTAATTGGTTTTCAATTTCACCAAGTTCTATACGAAAACCCCTAATTTTCACCAGATGATCTTGGCGGCCTACAAATTCAATATTTCCATCTGGAAGCCATTTTGCAATGTCACCTGTTTTGTACATTTTCTCGCCTGGATTAAATGGATTGTCTATAAACTTTTCGTTTGTAAAATCAGGTAGGTTCAAGTAGCCCTGGGATAGTGCATCCCCTGCTATACAAAGCTCTCCCGGTATACCAATAGGCTGCAATTTAAGACTTTTATCCAGAATGTACACAGTAGTACCTGTAATCGGGGCTCCAATCGGAATTGTACCTTTCCGTTCATGAATCTGATCTACACCATAACACGTAGCAAAGACCGTGCTTTCGGTAGGACCGTACATGTGGAGCATTTTATGGGGCCCGATATGTTCAAATAACTTGCTCACATGCGGTAGCGAAACCCGCTCTCCACCAAAAAGTACTTTGCGAATTGTAGTAAAACATTCAATATTGGTTTCTATCAACGTGTTAAACAAGGCGGTAGTAATAAAAAATACCGAGACACTTTCATTTCGAATTAAGGAAGACAGTTTTTCTGGATTCAGCATATTCTCTTTACGTAAGAGAATCAGCTTAGAACCATTGACCAGAGCGCCGAATATATCGAAGACTGACCCATCAAAGGCATAGTTGGATAACTGCAAGAGAATATCCTGTTCCGTAAGATCGATATAATTGGAGTTTTTAATCAATCTCTCCACGTTATAATGCATGGTCAGATTCCCTTTTGGTTTACCTGTTGAGCCAGAGGTATATAGCACATATGCCAAATCATCCGGTTCATTCACATAAGGTAAGTTACTAGAATCTGAATCCTTAACGATCATATCGAGCTGATCCAAATCAAGGATTTCCCCTGCAAATCCATCTGCTCCTGCCTCTTTTATGAAAGTTGATTCAGTCAGAACATGATGGGATGCCAATAATAGTGTTATCTTGCAATCGTATAGCATCAGACTAATTCGCTCCGCAGGATAATCTGGTGCCAGAGGAACATATGCACCCCCAGCCTTTAAAATCCCTAGGATTCCGACTATCATTTCAAAAGATCGCTCTACCATAATGCCAACAAGCGTATTGGCCTGTACTCCTTTTTCTCTAAGCACTCTGGCAAGCTGATTCGCTTTATCGTTTAACTCGCTGTAAGTCCATTGTTGTTCCTCGAACGATACCGCGACACGCTCCGGCGTCTTCGCTACCTGCTCTTCAAAGAGCTGATGCAGCAATTTTCGGTTCTCTTTCTCGGGAGAAGCGGGTACCGTATTAAATTTCGTTAACAGGATCTCTTCTTCGGATGCAGTTACCATGTTTACGTCGCTAATCCGGAGATCCGCAGAGTCCACAATAGTCTGTAAAATCTGCAAATAATGCTTCGACATTCTCTCAATACTTTCTTTGTAAAACAGCTTATTACAATAATCAATTCGAAAAGAGAGTCCCTCTTGATCCGCTTCTGCTGTTAACGTTAAGTCAACTTTGGCTATGCCAGCTTCAACAGAATAGGGCGATATGGATATCCCGTCAGCTTGTAAGCTTACCGAATCGGTATTTTCTAGAGAGAACATCGTATCAAACAGAGGATTTCGGCTTAAATCCCTGTGAAGTTCGAGCTTATCTACAAGATCTTCTATTGGATAATCCTGATGTTCGAATGCTTCCAGGCTGCTTCTTTGCACCTCCAGTAAAAATTGCTTGAGCGTTTTGTCAGCAGCTGGGCGGTTACGCAGCACAAGTGTATTAACGAACATCCCCATAATATTTTCTAAATCCGTATGATTACGACCTGCTATTGGAGACCCTACCACGATATCTTCCTGGCTTGAATACTTATGCAATAATACGTTGTAAGCCGATAGCAGTACCATAAATAAAGTGGTCCGATTTTCTGTAACAAATTGTTGTAGACCTTCACGAAGTGTCTTATCAGCTTGAAAAGAATACCGGTCACCTTCAAAGCTTTGTACTTGAGGTCTCGTGAAATCAGTTGGTAGATTAAGGACAGGAAGCTCATCCGAAAACAAATCTAGCCAGTATTGTTCCTGCTTAATCAAGTGTCCTTCTTTGATCCACTCACTATTCCAAACGGCGTAATCTTTATATTGAATACGCAATGGTGGCAGTGAGTTCCCGTGATACAATGTCGTGAAATCATTAGCCAAAACGCTCATGGAAACACCATCTGCAACAATATGGTGCATATCTACCATCAAAATATGCCTATTGTCCGAAATACGTACCAGCTTCGCCCGCAATAATGGAGCCTGACCTAAGTTAAACGGTCTTACGAACGTTTTGAATATCGCTTGAATCTGTTTGTCCTGTGCTTCTATTCCGATATCATCAGCCTGTTGGAGACTCAGTTGAAATGGAACCTCACTATGAATTTTTTGTACTGGCTCCTCTGTGCCCCACTCAAATGATGTCCGCAATGCCTCATGCCTATCTATTAGATCCCTGAACACTCGCTCCAGCCGCTGGATGTCCAGTTCTCCCTCCATCAGTAAGGCAAAGGGCATATTGTATGCTGTTTCTGCTCCTTCAAACTGATGTAAAATCATTTGTCTCTTTTGAACGGATGTCACTGGATAAGAATCGCGTAGCTCGGCAGGAGCAATATCCATCATCGTCCCAGCTGCAACCTCTGGTCCGCAGATCAAAACACTCATTTCTTCGATGGTCGGATGTGCAAAAATATTACGGAGTGGAATTTCAACTCGCAGCAACTTATTGATTCGAGACATAAGTCGAGTCGCCGTTAGTGAATGTCCACCCAGTTCAAAAAAGTTGTCATGTATACCGATGGAGGATATGTCCAGCAACTTCTCCCAAATCTCGGCTAGTTTTCTTTCCGTTTCGTTTCTTGGTGCAACGTAGCTGGTGGCTCGCATCCCATGATCCGGTTCGGGTAGCGCTTTACGGTTAACCTTGCCACTGGACAGGTGCGGCATAACATCTAGCCGCACGAAATGACTCGGCACCATGTAATCCGGTATGAGTGCCTTCAAATGTGCCCTTAAAATAGATGTGTTCAAACCTTCTCCGCTTTCGAAATATGCGCATAAATATTTGCCACCATCTCGATCATCAAGGGCAAGTACTGTAGCCGCCTTGATACCTTCGTACGCGAGTAAGGCCGCTTCAATCTCACCCAGTTCGATCCGGTAGCCCCGAATTTTCACCTGATGGTCGATCCGACCCATATATTCAATGTTTCCATCCGGCAGCCATCTCGCCAAGTCTCCCGTTCGGTACATCCGTCCCCCGCCGCATAGGGGTCCGCTACGAACTTCTCCTCCGTCAGTTCTTTCCGATTCACATATCCTCGGGCTACGCAGTCCCCTCCAATATGCAGCTCGCCCGGTACACCTATCGGCTGCAATCGGTCTTTATGGTCCAAAATATATAATTTCACGTTATCAATTGGCTTCCCGATCGGAATACTCTCCGGTTCCTGGTCCGCAGGACAGTCGTAATACGCCACCTCTACCGTCGCTTCCGTCGGTCCATACAGGTTGTGCAGCGTGGCTCCTTCGGTCCCCAGCAAACGGTTAAATCGGCGGACATGCTCTGTCATCAGCGCTTCCCCGCTGGCAAATACTCGCCGTACACTCCGCATTTTCCCGGCGGCTCCGCTGTGCTCGATATACTCCAGGAACGCTCCCAGCATGGATGGCACAAAATGGATTGCCGTTACCCCGTTGGCCTCCACCGTTTCGGCTATCGTTGCCGGGTCTTTCTCGCCTCCCGGCTCCAAAAAGCATACTGTCGCTCCCTGAATCGCCCACGAGAACAGCTCCCACAACGATACGTCAAAGGTGTAGGGCGTTTTTTGCAGGATCACATCCTCCGCTCCAAACGGAATTCGTTGTTCCATCCAGTGCAGACGGTTGATCAATGAAGCGTGCTCAATCATGACCCCCTTCGGCTTGCCGGTGGAGCCTGACGTATAGATCACGTACACCAAATCGCTCGAGCGGTTAACAGGTTCCGGGTTCTTCTCGCATTCTTCTCCTGTAAGCTCCATCCCCTCCATCAGCAAATCTTCGATAGCGATCAGCTCGCGGTCGGCTCCGTGCGGACGAAGGCGGTCCAACTGATCCCGCTGGGTCAGCAGGATAGATGCCCCGCTATCCTCCAACATGAATCCCAGCCGTTCTTCCGGGTCTTCCGGATGTAACGGCAGATACGCCCCGCCTGCCTTCAAAATCCCCAACAGGCCGACGATCATCTCCAGCGATCGATGAACTGCGATGCCCACCATCTGATCGGGCCCGATGCCTTTCTTCCGCAGGACGTGAGCCATCCGATTCGCTTGGGCATTCAGCTCCCGGTACGTCAATTGCCGATCTTGGTATAGGGCTGCCGGATGTTCCGGTGTTCGCTCCACCTGCTCCTCAAACAATTGATGAATCGTCTTCTCCCTTGGATAAGGCGCAGCCGTCCCGTTGAATTTCTTCAAAATCACTTCTTTTTCTTCTGGCAGAATGATATCTATTTCGTGCAAAACTATATCAGCAGACGAAACTACAGTGCGGGCGATTTCCTCAACATGTCGACCTAATCGATCTATATATTCTGGTTCGTATAATAGACCGTTATAGCTGAATTTCATCCGCAGTTTCTCACCGGGGACAACGTTAAGGTTGAACGAATAATTAGTCTGTTCAAAGCCAGCCATCTCCGAAACCGCTAAACTGTTTTCGTTCTCGTGATCGGAAGCTTCCTCCATACCCGGGAAATTTTCAAAGGCCAAAATATGGTGTATCAGATTACTCTTCAACAAACTACCCGCCTGAATATCAGCAAGGGGCACATAATGATGCTGCCCCGCCTCCATAACCGAATGTTGTACATGCTGGACGAAATCCGAAAAAGCAAGATGATCCTCTTCACTCGATATACGCACTGGAATAGTATTGATAAATAGGCCCACCATGTTTTCTGCTCCCGGAATATCTGACGGACGACCGGAAACGACAGAGCCAAATACCACGTCGCGGGTGTTGTTGTATTTCATCAATAGCAAACCCCAGATAGAGTGAAACAATGTACTCAAAGTAACCTTGAGTTCTTTGGCCAGTGATTCCAACTGACCCGTTAATTGCGAATCAAAGCTAAAGATTTGCTGCTGTGGATCGTAATCAACGTGGCTCCCTTTACCACTCGCAGGCAAGATACTCTGCTGTTCAAAACCATCCAAATATCGCTCCCAAAACGTAAGCGCTATATCTGTATCCTGCTTGTCCAACCACTTGAGGTATTTTTCATAAGAAGGAGCTTCCCCCAGTTGAACTGGCTCATTCTTTTGCAATGATGTGTAGATCTGGAACCATTCTTTCAAAACGATTTCTAAGCACCATCCATCCATAATGATGTGGTGGAAGCTAACGATCAGCTTGTATACATCAGGCGCACACTGCAATATGGAGACCCGGAATAACTCATCCCGGGTAATATCAAATCCGTTGGCCTTATCACGTTGAACAAACTGTTCTATATAGGCCACCTGGTCAGATTGCGTTAGTGAAGAAATGTCCTCAAAGTGAATTGCTGGATGCTTCTGCCGAAATACGATCAATTTAGGCTCTTCAATATTGACGTGAAAAACATTGCTGCGCAATATCTCATGGCGCTCAAACAGAACAGAAAGACTTCGATCCAGAAGCTCTACCTCAAGTAAGCCGTTCAAGGTAAGATTCACTTGTTCAAAATAGGCGTACGAAGTTTGATCTAGCAGGCTATGGAACAAGATTCCTTGTTGCATCGGGGTTAATCGGAATATACTTTGAATTTGCAGATCTTTACTCATAATCCACCGCCTAGGAAGATGTATTATTTTTATAGTAGGCCATAATCTCATCCAAATCGTTAATTGAAAGATTCTCATCATCGCTCACATCTGCGGGAGTCCATTCCTTCTCCTTCTTTTCAGAGCAATGCTCAATAATTTCTAGCAAACGACTTTGCAAGAAATTTCCCAATTTTTGAATACTCGATTCAGCATATTCACGACTGCTATACTCGATCTCAAGGGTTAATATCCCCTGTTCGATACTGCCATTAATATCAAGCACAAATGGTGTCTCGGTCTCCTCACTTACTGTCCGGCCCGGAGAATACTTTGATTCGACAAATAAAGGCGCAACGGAGCCTGAATCAATCTGACCGTGATAATTAAACCGGATTTCAGGTGCAAAATGTCCCTGATTAGTACTTTTCAAATCGTGTAGGGTCATATATTCCAGAATTCCGAAGTCAATACCCTTATTAGGAACACGCCGCAACGCTTCCTTGGTCAGCTTAATTTGGTAAGCTAAATCCGCATTATGCTTCATATCCAGATGAATAGGATACATCGTAGTAAACCAGCCGACCGTTCTGGTTATATCTATATCATCAAAGATCTGTTCCCGTCCGTGTCCTTCCAGCAAAATGGTAAATTCATCATTATCAGTCCAGTCTCTCAATGCCAGTCCAAAGGCTGTCAACAGTAGATCGTTTACATTCGTACTATAAGCCTTGTGTACATCCTTCTGCAGACAATCTGTTTGTTGCTTGGAAAGCCTTACGCTGCAGATTTTCAGGTCTTTCCCTCTTCTGTCAGCGACCGGATAGTCTTTATGAAGCGGTTTACTGGCATGACGGATCACATTCTCCCAATAACGCTTGTAACGAGCTGGACGCGCACCCTTTGCATCATCAACCAGGCGATGGGTCCAGTCCTTCCATGAATGGGTCTTCGCCTGGAAGAGAATTTCTTCATTATTTAGCGCCTGCATATACCCTTGCTCCAAATCTTCCAATAGAATTCTCCAAGAAACTCCATCTACCACCAAATGATGAATCGCGAGTAATAAGTGATCACCTTGGGCCGTGTGAAACAACCCTGCTTGCACAAGTGGACCCTCTTCCAAATTCATACGCCGCTGAATCGCTTCGCTAAGGCTTTGGATTGCTTCTTCAATGGATGCCTCATGGCTTACATCCAGAACAGTAAGAGCATATGCCTTTCGATTCGTACCATGAATGACGGGAGTGATCCTGTCCGGACTCGCTGTATATGTCATTCGTAAGGCATCATGATGCTCTGTCAGCTTACACAACACCTGATCGACCAGTTCTTCCTTCCATCCCTTTTGGCTATACAACATAACAGCCTGGTTCCAATAGTTGGATTCCGTGAACTTTTGCTCAAAAAACCATCGTTGGATAGGCGATAACTCAGCCTCTCCTTCAATAATCCCTTGTTCGGCTTGAACACTGACTGCTCTTAGATCCGGAGTCAGGCTACCTATCGTTTGATGACGGAAAAGGTCCTTAATTTCCATACGATATCCGTGCTTACTTAGACGTGTGGAAATTTGAATAGCTTTAATTGAATCTCCGCCCAATTCAAAAAAGTTATGATTTGTTCCGATAGGAGCATAGCCAAGAACCTCTTGCCAGATTTCGGCCATCAACGCTTCAACCTCATTGGAAGGAGAAATATAATCTACCTCAATCGACAGACTGTGATCAGGCTCAGGCAATGCTTTTCTGTCGATCTTACCGCTCGATAGATAAGGCATAGCTTCCATAGATACGATATAAGCAGGCACCATGTACTCGGGTAGAACTTCTTTAATACGAGCCTTTAATGCTTGTATATTGAACTCCTGGGCATGTTCAACATAGGCGCATAAATAACTTCCCCCAGAACGGTCATCACGAGCAAGCACTACTGCCGTCTGTACCCCTTCGTAGGCCAGTATTGCCGCTTCAATCTCACCCAGTTCGATCCGGTAGCCCCGAATTTTCACCTGATGGTCGATCCGACCCATATATTCAATGTTTCCATCCGGTAGCCACCTCGCCAAGTCTCCCGTCCGGTACATCCGTCCCCCTGCCGCATAGGGGTCCGCTACGAACTTCTCCTCCGTCAGTTCTTTCCGATTCACATATCCTCGGGCTACGCAGTCCCCTCCAATGTGCAGCTCGCCCGGTACACCTATCGGCTGCAATCGGTCTTTATGGTCCAAAATATACAATTTCACGTTGTCAATCGGCTTCCCAATCGGAATGCTCTCTGGTTCCTGCTCGGCAGGACAGTCGTAATACGCCACCTCTACCGTTGCCTCTGTCGGTCCATACAGGTTGTGTAGCGTGGCTCCTTCGGCTCCCAGCAAACGGTTAAACCGGCGGACATGTTCTGTCATCAGCGCTTCCCCGCTGGCAAATACTCGCCGGACACTACGCATTTTTCCGGCGGCTCCGCTATGCTCGATATACTCCAGGAATGCTCCCAGCATGGATGGCACAAAATGGATCGCTGTTACCCCGTTGGCTTCCACCGTTTCAGCTATCGCTGCCGGGTCTTTCTCGCCTCCCGGCTCCAAAAAGCATACTGTCGATCCCTGAATCGCCCATGAGAACAGCTCCCACAACGATACGTCAAAGGTGTATGGCGTTTTTTGCAGGATCACATCCTCCGCTCCAAACGGAATTCGTTGTTCCATCCAGTGCAGACGGTTGATCAGTGAAGCGTGCTCAATCATGACCCCCTTCGGCTTGCCGGTGGAGCCTGACGTATAGATCACGTACACCAAATCGCTCGAGCGGTTAACAGGTTCTGGGTTCTTCTCGCATTCTTCTCCTGTAAGCTCCATCCCCTCCATCAGCAAATCTTCGATAGCGATTAGCTCGCGGTCGGCTCCGTGCGGACGAAGGCGGTCCAACTGATCCCGCTGGGTCAGCAGGATAGATGCCCCGCTATCCTCCAGCATGAATCCCAGCCGTTCTTCTGGGTCCTCTGGATGTAGCGGCAGATACGCCCCGCCTGCCTTCAAAATCCCCAGCAGGCCGACGATCATCTCCAGCGATCGATGAACTGCGATGCCCACCATCTGATCGGGCCCGATGCCTTTCTTCCGCAGGACGTGAGCCACCCGATTCGCTTGGGCATTCAGCTCCCGGTACGTCAATTGCCGATCTTGGTATAGGGCTGCCGGATGTTCCGGTGTTCGCTCCACCTGCTCCTCAAACAATTGATGAATCGTCTTCTCCCTTGGATAAGGCGCAGCCGTCCCGTTGAATTTCTTCAAAATCACTTCTTTTTCTACCGTTGTTAATAAATCTGTATCACCTATCGTTTGTGTGCTATTAGCTACAAAAGACCTTAGCACCACCACCATATGATCCAAGAAGCGTTCGACAGTGTCCTTTTGGAACAAAGCACTGTTGTACTCCAAATTTAAATGAAGGTAGCTGCCTGTTTCTTCCGCGCTCAAGGTTAAATCAAATCGGGAAACACCTGGATTGAACGGAAACGGTTTGAATTCCAACCCACTAGATTGTAGGGGTTGCCCTTTTGTATTTTGCATAACAAACATGGTGTCGAAGATCGGGCTTCGGCTCACATCTCTCCGCAGCGCAAGCTTTTCGACCAATTGCTCAAAGGGATATTCCTGATGCTCAAAAGCAGATAAAACCGCTTCCTTAACTTCATCCAAAAAAGCAGAAAGACTCTTCTCCGATGAAGGGCTAGTACGCAGTGCCAACGTATTGACAAACATGCCGACGATCTTTTCCGTGTCTGGATGTCTCCTCCCAGCAACCGGCGTACCGATGACAATGTCATCTTGTCGTGCATGCTTGGACAAAACAACGTTATATACAGCCAGTAAAATCATGAATAATGTACTTTGAGTTTCAGCTGCGAGTTTATGAAGTGGCTCTGTTATATCATCGCCCAGGATTCGAGATACCGTGTTACCTTCATAGCTCTGAATAGACGGTCTTGGAAAATCCGTTGGTAGCTCCAGTACAGGTGGCTCATTTTTAAAGATGTCCAGCCAGTAGGATTCCTGATCTTTAATAAATCCATGATTTACTTGCTCATTATGCCAGCTAGCATAATCTTTGTACTGAACGGATAGAGGCGGAAGTGCTTGTCCATCATACGCTTTTACAAATTCATCCATAATAATAGACATAGAAACGCCATCCGAAATAATATGGTGCAAATCAACCAGCAGCATATTTTGGTTCTCTGTCAACGGAATCAGCTCGCCTCTTAATAAAGGGGCACGGCTCAGGTCAAACGGTTGGACGAATTCACTTAGCACCGTTTCTATTTGCTGTTCCTCTAAATCCTCTTTGCTGGTCAGACTATGAATCTTCAACTCAAATTCTACTTCGTCATGTACGCTTTGAACCGGCTCTCCATTGATCCATGAAAATGAAGTGCGCAATGCTTCATGCCTGTGAATCAGAGTGGTGAATGCCATTTTCAACCGCTCCTGATCCAGATGGCCTTGAACGAGCATGACAGAAGGCATATTGTAAACCAGTTCCGCTCCTTCAAGTTGATGCAGTATCATCTGACGTCTTTGCGAGGAGGAAACCGGATAATAGGCTTGACCAGAAAGTAGAGCAATTTCGGTAAATGTACCTGCCCCTCTCCCGATGGTACGTTCAATGAGTTTGCTCATGCTTTCCACAGTTGGATACTCAAATATTTCACGCATAGGCAACTCGACCTGGAATTCTCGAATAATTTTCCCGATCAGTATTGTAGCCTTCAGCGAATGTCCACCCAGTTCAAAAAAATGGCTGTGTACACCTATTGGGCTCACATGCAGAATATCCTCCCACAAACGTACTAGACGAGTTTCTGTATCTGTACGAGGAGCTACAAACCCCTGCTCCCGAATCACATGATGGGGCTCAGGAAGCGCTCCTCGGTTCACCTTTCCATTATTCGTAAGAGGTATCGCAGCAATCTGTATTAGATGAGCAGGTACCATATACAAGGGCAGAGACGCTTTCAAATAGGATCGTATTTCCTGTGTTAAGAGTTCACGGTCAGACACAATATAAGCGCATAAATACGTTTCGTCCTCTTGGTCCTTTCTAGATAGAACCACGGCCTCTCTGATGTCATGATGAGAGAGAAGGACCTTTTCGATTTCTCCAGTCTCAATACGATATCCACGAATTTTCACCTGATGGTCTGTTCTTCCGAGATACTCCACATTGCCGTCAGGAAGCCACTTTGCCAAGTCCCCTGTTTTATACATGCGCTCTCCGATAACGAAGGGACTATCGGTGAATCTTTCGTCCGTTAGATCAGGTTGATTAATGTAGCCTAGGGCTACTCCTGTACCAGCAATATAAAGTTCCCCCGGAATACCGACAGGAAGCAGTCTCCCCTCCTGATCCAAAATGTACAACCGGTTATTGTCAATCGGCTTACCGATTGGAATACTCTGCAAATCATCTCCATCCGGGCAATCAAACCATGTTGCATCCACTGTTGCCTCTGTTGGTCCGTATAAATTATGCAGAGTTGTGCCATTCGGCTTTCGAAGCAGAGTATTAAACCGTCTGGCTTGCTTTACTGTTAGTGCCTCCCCGCTAGCGAAAACTCGTTTAATACTGCTGAGTTTTCCCTCTGCTTGGTGCTGCTCAACATACTCCAAAAAAACAGACAACATGGAAGGTACAAAATGAAGGGTTGTAATTTTCTGCTCTGCCACCGTGTTCAGCAGTAGCTTGGGATCCTTCTCCCCATCAGGTGGAAGAAAGTAGACTGAAGCTCCGGCTATAGCCCACCAAAATAGTTCCCATACAGAAACATCAAAGGTGTAAGGTGTTTTCTGTAAAATGGTATCGTCCACACCAATCGGATACTTTTTTTGCATCCAATGAAGTCGATTCACTATAGAGGTGTGACGAATCATAACCCCTTTAGGCTTACCTGTAGAACCGGAAGTATAAATTACGTAAGCTACATCCTCCGGCCCACTGTAAGGTTCAAGATTAGTTTTTTCAGTTGCCCAGTCTGCTCCGATCGCAAGCACGCTGATATTCTGTGAAAGATCCTTCAATGTAGATTGGATTTCCTGCTGCACCAGCAGGATGGAAGTTCCGCTGTTACCCGCTATATATTGAATTCGTTCCAGAGGATCCTCTGGATTGATTGGCAAGTAAGCCCCCCCTGCCTTAAGAATAGCCATGATCCCGACTAGCATCTCCGGTGAGCGATAGGCTGCAATCCCAACAATCTGGCCAGTTTGCACCCCTTTCATCCTCAAGACGCGAGCCAATCGGTTAGCCCGTTCGTTCAATTCCAGATAAGTTAACCGCCCATCAGCGAATGCTGCTGCCAAACGATTCGGCGTCAGCGCCGCCTGCTCTTCGAAAAGCTGTTGAATCGTTTGACTTTGAGGATACAAGGCATTTGTATCATTAAAATCTCGCAGGATTCTGTGTTTTTCCTCGCCAGAAAGCAAATCAATATCGTCCACATCCATGTGCGGATTAGAGACTACCTGTTCAGCTATTTGTTTTAGGTGCAGTTCAATTCTTTGAATATCTGAAGCTTGATAAGCAATACTGTTATAGCCAAACTTAACCTTCAATTCTTTACCAGGAATGACTCCAATATTAAAATCATAATTCGTTTGCTCAAAGCCCTCGGTTTCCACAATTGAAACAAGCTGTTCTCCTTCACCACCAGCAAGCTCTTCAGTAATTGGGTAGTTCTCGAACGCTATGATATGGTGGATTAAGCTCTTGCCCAGTGGGGTTAGCATCTGAATATCAGCCAAGGATAGAAAATGGTACTTCCCCGATTCCATCATATTCTGCTGAAATTACTTGATTATCTGGGAAAATGTTTGTGCTTCTTTATGACAAATACGTACAGGAATCGTATTAATAAATAATCCAACCATTTTCTCCGACCCTTCCAGCTCAGCTGGACGGCCGGAAACAACGGAACCAAATACCACATCTTTGGTGTTATTGTATCTTTGCAGCAACAGACCCCATATCCCATGAAATACAGAACTTAAGGTTACCTGATTTTGTTGTGCTATCATTTCCAAACCACGGGTTAACTGCTCGTCCAAGGTGAAAATATGGTTGTTCAGCTTGTAGCTTCCATCCTCAGTTGACTTGCTGCTAAGAGGTAAGCCACTTTGCTCTTCCACACCTGATAATTGTTGTTCCCAATAAGCAAGAGCTGTCTTCTTATTTTGCTGCCCTAACCAACTGATATACCGGCTATATGGAAATACTGCGTCCAATTCTGGCTTCTTCCCGAGGGAATAAGCTCTGTAAATTTGGAACAGATCCTTCGCAATTGTACCAATACACCAGCCATCCATAATGATGTGATGAAAGCTTAGAACCATTTTGCAGCTTGTATCACTTAATGCAAGAACACTTATCCGAATAAGGAGATCCTTTTCCAGATCAAAACGAATTTTCCGATCATTAATCGTAAAATTATCAACATATAAACGTTGTTCTGCTTCATTTAATTCCGTAATGTCTCTATAATCAATCGTTGCTTCTTTATTAGCCAGCACGACTTGTAACGGTTGGTCTGTTTCTTTATAAACAAACACAGTCCGTAACACATCATAACGGTCAATTAGGGTTTGGAAGCTTTCCTTCAGCGTCTCTGCATTCAACCGTTCATTTATGGTAATGACCGTTTGATCAAAATATGCTTCTGAGTGCTCGTCTAAAATGGAGTGATATAGAAGCCCCTCCTGCATGGGTGTCAATGGATAAATGTTTTGAATGAGTGCGTTTCTCATACGGCTCACCACTTTGCTACAAGTTTAGTTTGTTACTTAAAAGTTGGGACAGGTTCTGAAACTCATCGATTGACAACTTGTCATAGAGAAAATCAGTTGGACTTTGTTCCGTTACTTGTTTGCTGCAGCAATGGTCGATTAGATTCGTCAAATGTTTTTGGAATAAAAATAATAGTTGTTCAATGGTTTGTTGCTGGTATTCTTGCTTGTTATAGTTGCATGTAATAATTAATTGTTCGCTTTCATTTATAATGCAGTTGATATCTAACGCTACAGATCTTTCCGTGAAGGGACTAGCCTCTTCTCCAGAGGAAAATTTAGAAAGTGTAAATACATCTGTATCTAGTTCCGTATCAAAACGCCCCATATAATTAAAGGCAATTTCAGGAGCGGCCTGAAATGCAGTCACACCAGACTCATTCACTTGAGCATAGTTTAATACCCCATACCCAAAGCCCTTGTTCGGTATCCTTCTAAGGCTGTCTTTGATGTTCTTAATCTGATATGAAAGATCATGCGCATTGTCCACTTCCAGTAAAAATGGATACATTGTTGTGAACCAGCCAACAGTTCTGGAAATGTTCATTTCCTGAAACACTTCTTCTCGCCCATGCCCTTCAAGATAGATCAACACACGAGACTGCTGAGTCCATTCTTTGATACTTAATCCAAGAGCAGTGAGCAAAATGTCATTAATTTCAGTATTGTAGGCCTGGTGCACCTGTCTTAACAATTTGCTAGTGTTCTCATTATCAAGTGATACACTTCCATTTTCACTATCACGCAACATGTTGGTTTCATAGGAGCTGTCTTTAGGCAACGCTCCAGACTGAGTTTGCTCCAGCTGTGCCCAGTATTCCAGTTCCTGCGCCAGCTCCTCGCTTGTTGCATATTGGCTTATTTCTTGTGCCCATGAGCGGTAAGAATCCGTTTTGTCTGGCAAGTGTAGTGCTGTCCCCTGCTGATATTGCTGATAAAGGGACGTAAAATCTTGTAAAATAATTCTCCACGAAACCCCATCAACTACCAGGTGATGAACCGCAATGAGCAGGTGATCGCCTTCAGCAGTCCGGAATAATCCAAGCTTCATTAAAGGACCGGTGGTGAGATCGAAACTACTTTGAATAGCCGTCGCTTCTTGTTCAATCCATGCTTCTGCTGGTAGACCTTCAGGCAGTGATTTTATCGTCAAGGGTAGTGGTTGATTGTTTAGTCCTTCATTGTATTGAACGATGCGATCTTCTCTCTGACAGAATGTCATTCTTAAGGCATCATGCTGTTTAACAATGCAGTCAAATGCAGCCATAATCCCTTGCTCATCAAAACCGTCTTCAGAAAATAGCATGACGGACTGATTAAAATGCTGAGGACTTACCTTCTGTAGATGGAAGAATCGCTGCTGTATTGGCGTTAAAGGCAGCTCTCCCTCAATCGCTTCCTGACTAATCTTCCGACGGATCACCTTAACGAATGGGCTCAATTGTCTAATCTGAGGGTACAAAAATAATTCTTTAATGCTTAGCTTGTAGCCATGCGTGTTCAAACGTGAGACGATTTGCAGACCCTTAATAGAGTCTCCTCCCAAATCAAAGAAGTTGTGAGTCGCACTTACGCCTGTTACGGCAAGCACTTCCTCCCATATGTGGGCCAGCAATACTTCAGTCTCACCTGTTGGTTCCACATACTCTACTTCTAAGGCACCGCTCCAGTCAGGTTCAGGTAATGCTTTACGGTTAATCTTTCCGCCTGGTGTTATGGGAATCATGTCAAGCGGAACATACACCGAAGGTATCATGTAATCAGGAAGCTCCTTAGCCAACTGTATTTTGATACGATCCGTATCTACTGGATTAGCTGATACCACATACGCGCATAAATAAGAACTTCCCTTATTCTCTTTGACCATTACGACAGTTTCCTGAATATCAGCTATGCCTAAAAGATGATATTCAATTTCACTAAGCTCAATCCTATAGCCGCGAATTTTGACCTGATAATCGGATCTACCCAGGAATGCAATATTACCGTCAGGCAAGTATTTAGCTAAATCCCCTGTTTTATAGAGCTTTTCATAGCCAGGCATTGAATAAGGATTATCTATAAAGCTGGCCTTCGTTTTGATCGGATCATTCAAATATCCAATCCCAAGTGGTGTACCTGCAATATACATTTCTCCTGTGATTCCTACGGGAACCCTCTTTAGTCCAGAGTCCAATATATAAATCTTGGTATTGGCAATTGGCTTTCCGATCGGAATTCTGTCTTCATCTCCTGTCACTCGATAAGCAACACAGCCAATACTTGCCTCCGTTGGACCATACAGGTTCGTGATTTGAACATGAGGAAAAATGGTTAAAAATGTATGAACCGTCGATGGCGTAATTTCTTCACCACCAAGAATAACTTGTTGAAGAGAATCCAATTGCTTGGTTCGAGTTGAATTTTGGTCTAACTGGTTGACAATAGCATTAAATACGGATGGAACGAAGTCTGTAAAAGAAATACGCTCCTGTTCAATAATATTTGTCATGTACGTAGCATCCACCGTCATGCCTGTTTCCGGCAAAACAGTTGTGCCACCGTTCATTAATGGCCAGAACAATTGCCAGACCGCGCTGTCGTATACATGATGAGTCGTCTGGAGAACACTTTGTGCAGCCGATGTTCCAAAATAGTCATTCATCCATAGAAAACGATTGGTGATTCCTTTATGAGCAGCAATAACTCCTTTTGGTTTGCCAGTTGAACCCGAAGTGAAGATTACATAGATTGGTGATTCCATATCTACATCGACTGCCGGGTTACTGATAGCGTTACTCCTCTTTTCGACTACAGAGCAGTCTATAACTAGATACTCTTCAGTATTTATTTCTGAACTGATAGGTGTACTTGGATTGACCAATAGGGTAGAACTTCCCAAATCCTGCAGGGCGCTCTGTAAGCGGTCAATAGGCCACTCTGTATCAAGAGGCGAAAAAGCAGCACCTGTTTTCATAACAGCCAGTATGGATACTACCAGTTCCAGGCTCCGTTCCATGAGTATAGGCACATAACTTCCAAGTCCAATTCCTTTAGCCAACAAATTGCTTGCTATCGCGTTCGCCTGATCATTTAACTCCTTGTAGGTCAGCATCTGATCTTGATAGATAACAGCTTTAGCATCCGGTCTTCTATCAGCCTGCTCCTCAATATAATGATGTATGGGTCTTGGCTGTGGATAAGCTGTATGAGTGCTGTTATACCGTTCCTCCATAGCAGCCGCTTCTGTTGCGCTTAGAAGATTAATATCAGTCAATGCCATATCAGCGTTTTGGACTATTTCCTCTAATACATTTAGGTAATGCTCGACGAGAAGCTCAATGGTTTCTTTTTTATACAGTTTTGTACTGTACTCAAATTCTAGATGAACTCTCCCAGCCTTTTGTTCGGCATTCAGTACAAGATCGAATTTGGAAATACCCGTTTTGAACGGATATAGCTCAAAATTAAGGTTATCGGCTTGCCACTGCTGTGCATCCGTATTCATAAAGGAGAACATCGTGTCAAACAACGGATTTCGACTCAGGTCTCTCTTGATGGACAGCTTATCAACCAGTTCGGCAAATGAATACGATTGATTTTGCAGAGCTTGCAGCGTGTTTTCTTTTACTTCGTTCAAAAAGGTTTTGAAGCTTTTATGACTAGCCGGATGGTTTCGAATAGCCAGGGTATTGACGAATAACCCTACGATCCCATTGGTATCTGCATGCGTTCGTCCAGATGTTGGGATGCCGATTACGATATCTTCCTGTCCCGCATATTTCCCCAGCAGCACATTATAGGCAGCAAATAGAAGCATAAAGAGTGTGCTATCTGTTTGAATACACGTGAGATTCAACTGTTCTATAAGCTTCTCGGACAGTTCGACTTTCACCATATCTCCAACAAAACTCTGCAACTGTGGCCGCTGATAGTCTGTAGGCAGATCTAGAACGGGAAGTTCTCCTTTATATTGATCAAGCCAATACTGTTCTTGCTTTGCATGAATTTCTGTATTCGATCTGAGCCAAGCAGAGTAATCTTTGTATTGAAGCGGTAAAGCGGGAAGTTCTTCTCCCTTGTACAGCTTGTTCCATTCGTTAATAATAGTGTCGATAGAAGTACCGTCAGCTATCAAATGGTGCATATCAATAAGAAGCATAAATTTATCACGATCCATTTGAAGAAGCTCCGCCCGAAATAGTGGGGCTTTACCAACATCAAAAGGACGGATGAAATTATGGATCAATGTATCTATGCCCTTTGTCGTAATATCACCAGCAGTCCGGGCAAAGCCAAGTTCAAAGCTTACCTCTGGTTGTACAAATTGCACCGCTCTATCATCCACGTATCCGAACGAGGTCCGAAATGCTTCATGCCGGGCTAATAATTGTTCAAAGGTACGCTCCACTCTTCTTCGATCTACATGACCTTCGATCATCAATGCTGCCGACATGTTGTAAGCCACACCCGTCTCATCTAGCGGTAGCACGGCCAACAATCTGGATTGTGCTGGAGAAACCTCATAATAAGCTCCCTCAGTCACTGCCTCAATTCGTTGGTAATCTGTGGGTTTGGCAGCAAGAATCTTCTTGGAGAGCGCTTCGATTGTTGGTGCCCCAAATATATCTTGAGTTGAAATTTCGATATGAAAGACCTCGTTGATTTTCGCAGTCAACAGGGTCGCTTTCATCGAGTGCCCACCTATTTCAAAAAAATGATCGTGTATACCAATCGGAGAAATCTCCAGCAGATCCTGCCACATTTCGATCAATAGCTGCTCCGTTTCATTATTGGGCCCAACGTGCTGTAATTCTTTGTTGAGATGATCACCTGGTTCAGGCAATGCACTTTTACTAACTTTACCATTTGCTGTCAGCGGCATCGCATCCAACAAAATTACATGGGCTGGTACCATATAGTGAGGCAGGCTTGACGACAAATAGTCTTTCAAAATATCTACTGTAACTGATTCCCGCAAAACGGCATAAGCGCATAAATACGGATTGTCATCTGTTCCTTTAATCACTACTGCTGCCTCTTTTACCGCTCTGTGAGCCAACAATGTGCTTTCAATTTCACCTGGCTCAATCCGGTAGCCTCTGATTTTAACTTGTTGATCTGCTCGGCCAAGATACTCTAGCGTTCCGTCAGGTAACCATCTCGCCAAATCTCCTGTTCTGTAGAGCTTCATATTGTCCAAATAAGGATGCGGAATAAATTTCTGCGCCGTAAGCTCAGGACGATTACGATATTCTCGCGCAATTCCTTTACCCCAAACACATAATTCTCCTGGAAGTCCTATTGGTCGCAACTGCAAGTATTGATCCAGAATGAGAACGCCCGTATTAGGAATCGGCTTTCCAATACACCCCACTTCTTCAGGCCCCATATCTCGTAACATCGTTGTAACTACGCTATTTTCTGTTGGGCCATATTCATTGAACAATTGAATGCCAGGATGTTTGGCTTGGCTGGCTTCTACCAACCGTTTCGTTGCTTTCTCACCGCCTAACGTTACAACCTTGAGAGACATGGCTTCATCTGGAGCCAGACCCTCTATAACAGACATGTACATGGAAGGAGTACACACGAGATGTGTAATATGACTTGATAAAATTAAGGTCTTCAGAGCCGATAATTCACTCAATTCCTCATTCGTAGGCAGCACCACCGTACTTCCAGACAGCAGCGGAGTAAAAAAGGCACCCACAAAAGCATCAAATGAGCTAGACAGCAATGGCAGGATACGGTCTGTTGCTTCTAGTGCGTATTCATTTATTCTCCAAGACAACGTATTTAATATCGCTCGATGCTCAATACAAACTCCTTTAGGAGTACCGGTTGAGCCCGATGTATAGATCACATATGCCAAATGACTTGAATCCGATTCCCACTTGGAAGACAACTTGCTTTCTGTTTTATACCACTCATCATCGTCCATATTTAGGACTAAGCCTTCATAAGTAGTAGCATTGTAATTAGATGAGTCATTCAACAACAGGAGCGGAGCCCCGCTATCCTCAAGCATAAAGTGAATTCGTTCTTCAGGATAAGAACTGTCGATTGGAAGATAGGCACCACCGGCTTTTAAAATAGCCAACATACCCACGGCCAAATCTAATGAACGGCCCGCCATTAATCCGACTACAGTGTCTGCCCCTACTCCCCGCTTCATTAATGCCCTCGCCAGCTGATTTGATTTCTCGTTCAGCTCTTTATAAGTAATCACATGTCCCTGATGAACTACAGCTACATGATCCGGACTTTTGAGGGCTTGCTCTTCGAATTGCAAGTGCAGCGTTTCTTGTTTCTTCACTATCGATGAAGAGGGCAGATCAAAAGTGTTAAAGCCGTGTATTAGCTGTAACTTCTCTTCCTCAGGTAACCATTCCAACTTCCCAATCTCGCTCCAAGGTTGTTCCAAAATGGAGCGTAGTATTTGTATATAGAGACTAGCAAGGCGATCAATCGTTTCTGATCGGAACAATTGGGTACAATAATTGAAGCGTAAGGCCAGACCCTCCTGCCATTCGTCAGCACTTAGTACAAAGTCGAATTGGGAAATCCCTGGATTGAATTCACTTGGATGAAATTTTACTCCATTGGCTTCAAGCGAACTCATCTCAAAATTCTGCATGACAAACATCGTATCAAACAAAGGATTGCGTCCTTGGTCACGACGGATATCCAGTCTCTCAATCAATGCTTCAAAAGGATAGTCTTGATAATCCATAGCTCGTAGAGTCGTTTCTTTGACCTCTTGCAAAAATGAATGAAAACTACGCTGAGGAGACGGACGGTTCCGCAAAGCTAACGTGTTGACAAACATCCCCATCATCGTTTCCGTGTCCGGATGCTGACGCCCTGCCACCGCTGTTCCTACAATAATATCTTCCTGACCCGTATACTTTGCGAGCAGTATATTATAAGCCGCAAGCAGGATCATAAAAGCTGTAGTCCCCGTATTTTTGGCAAGTTTCTTTAATTCTTCTGTCATCGCTGAAGTGATGTTATACGACAATACAGCCCCTTCGTAGCTTTGATGTAATGGTCTAGGGAAGTCCGTAGGCATTGCCAGTATAGGTAATTCTCCGTTCAAAACATTTTTCCAATAATGTTCCTGTTCAAACAAACGATTACTGGTATACTGTTCCTTTTGCCATGCAACAAAATCTTTATATTGAATTTGGATCGGAGCTAAAATTTCACTCCGGTACAGTTGTACGAATTCATTAAGGAAAATGGATAACGAAAGCCCATCTGCAATAATGTGATGCATATCCATGACCAACATATGTTTATTAGCCTCAAAGCGAAACAATTCTGCTCTGAAAAGTGGCCATTGGCGCAGATCAAACGGACGGACAAACAAGCGACTCATCTCGTCTGCATCTTTCTCCAATATTTCTGTGACTTTGATTTCAAAAGTCGGCTCATCATGAATAACTTGTACAATTTCGTCATCCACGATATTAAAAGAAGTACGAAATGATTCATGACGCCGGATCAAATCCAGGCAAGCCTTCTGAAGACGGGGGATATCTAGATCCCCATCAATACGCACCTGACCCGTAATATTGTAGGCTGTACCTATCCCCATATCCTGTAAGACAAACATACGCCTTTGGGCATCTGATACTGCATAATGCGTACATTCTTCGAGCTTTTTAATAGAAACGGCTGTTCCTTGTTTGGCTCCTTCGATCACCTTGGTCAAGGTCGAAACTGTCGGTGAATGGAAAAGTACATTCAAAGGGATTCGTTTGCCAAACTCTTGATGAACTCTGGCAAGCAAGAGAGTCGCCTTCAACGAATCTCCTCCTAGATCAAAGAAATTGTCATCAGATCTAACACGATTTAATCCCAGCACCGTTTCCCAAATTTCTCTTACTTTTCTCTCCGTGCTACTAACTGCCTCAACAGATTCTTTGCTAACAACTTGTTTCATAGTAGAAAGCTGCGACAAGTCTACATATCCCTGCGAATTTAAGGGCATGTTTTCAAGCTGAACGATCTGTTGAGGTACCCATTGGTCTTGCAAATGATTTCGCAATTGCTTGCGTAGGATTTCCTCTACTCCATCATTAAGACTCGTAACATAAGCAACCAAAAGTGTGTCTGCTCTGCCGTCTGTGCTCTGGGCTATCACTTGGCATTCGCTAATTTGTGGAATAGAGGTAATAAATCGTTCAAGCTGTTCAGTATATATGGCATGTCCTTTTATATAGACTCGTTTCTGAACAGGTCCCAACAATTGTAATTCACCGTTTGCGGTTCGCAAAGCCAGGATTCCTGTCGGTAAATATACTAAATTTTCGGAAGGCGATTCGTTTTCCTGTACTACATGCAATTCCCCGATCGTCCCCACAGGCGCAGGTTGCAGATAATGATCCAGTAAATAGATGGCTCTTGGTGAATCATTGTCCGTAATGTCGCTGGATTCGAGTTCCACATAGCCCTTGTAGTTTCTAGTCCCATATTTCAATTCATCCTGATTTAAGAGTGAGATATCTACAAAATCCCGTTCCTGCCCATCAGCAATCGTGTTCAGGATGTGCAAAAAGTACTTTGCCCAAATCTGCATTGTTTCTGATGCGGCCAAGCTAGCTTTAATATCAAAATCAAACCAAAGCTCTCCTTCAACCTCCATCACATTGAGAAACATGTCATATTTGGAGTACAGGATCGGTGTCGGTATCAATTCAACATCCAGTCCATGAAAATGAAAATTCTGCATCGGTCGATCCATGTTAAAGATGACATTCATTTCAGGTATCAGTATGTTTTCAATACGCTCAATCAGATCAGCAAAAGAGTAGTTTTGAAGCGGTTCGACTTCCTGCATGACTCGCTTAACTTGTGTCATATACTTAAATAATGATTCTTTGCTGGTAATATGGCTCACAATCGGCAGCATATTAACACAGTTTCCGATCAAATTAACTTGTTCCATTCTAGACTGACCAGAAGTAGGAATGCCTACTACTATCGTGGTGTTTCCCGTTAAGCGGTGCAGAAATACTTTATATGCTGTCAAAAGTGTGACAAACAGACTGTTACCCGCTTTAATACTAAGTTTTTTCAATTTTCTCGTCAGCGTACTGTCTGCCCGAATATTTATTCTTCTTCCACTATACGCTGGTTTCTTCATACCACCGTCCTCTGACGGAATGTCCATGGCGACAGAGACGGAATCCAATGTCTGTGTCCAGTAAGAAACTGCCTCACTCACTCCTGCACGCTCTAGTTCCAACTGTTGCCAAGCTTGAAATTCCCTGAATTTTGGCGGTACAGGCAGCTTTACTATATTTTCTCCTTTGCAGAAAGAAGTGTAGACTTGCTCCCATTCACGGATAAACACTGCCATTGACCAACCATCCGCAATAATATGATGAAACGTGAATACTACAATATGTTCATCCGGTTTTAAACGTAAAATGTGAGTTCGGAACAATGGTTCTTTGGACGTCAGATCAAACGTCCTTTGCCCCTCTTCCTCAAACCATTGCTTGACCTTTTCTTCATGCTCTGATGGAGGAAATCCTGAGAAATCATTCAGTGAGATGACCACATTCACATTCTCAAGAACATGCTGTTCTTCACCATCGGGGTCAATAACCGTCCGTAGCGACTCATGCCGATTCACAATTGTCTGTACTGAACGTTTTACAGTATCAAGCTGCAGTTGACCCTGCATTCGCAATGCTGCTATCTCGTTGAATGCAGTAGATGAATCACTTCTGGATTGCGTAGCAAACCAAATTTGCTGCTGCTCCTTTGTTAAAGGGAACGATGAGGATTCGAGGGGAACCACATCATTTTTTCGGCTTCCATTTCCATCTGGTGATGGCGTATGGTCAGGTAGGAATCCCCCTTTTCTCAATTCCTCCACACTTTCCTTTACAGCCTGTGTAATTTGTTGAAGGTCTCCATCTGTATGAGAAGTCGATAAAAAGCAATTGCGACCTTCCCATATGTAAATTCCCTTGTCAATCAGCAGATGGAAAAAGAGCTCAATGTCGCCAAACGAAACAAACCGGAATAATGAGCCATAGTTCACCATGTGGATAGGCACACTATTTTGCTTAAAATAAGTATTCAGCTCTGCTACCCATTCGTTGGTTCTTCGGTTCAGTTGTTCCTGAAGATTCGGCCCTTCAGACTTCAAATATTTCAAAGTGGCTAGAGCCGTATGCATGGTCAGCGGATGTGTACAGAAAGTACCACCTACGAACGTTTTAATATTCGTGTTTTCTGGATAGGAGTTATCTCCGAACGACCACACACCTCCATCTACGGTGTCCATAAATTCTGAGCTTCCGGCGACTATGCCAACAGGCATACCTCCGCCCGCCACTTTTCCGTAAGTAACTAAATCAGCTTTAATTCCAAACCAGGCCTGAGCACCTCCTGGATGAATTCTAAATCCTGTGATTACTTCATCAAAAATAAGTGCCGTTCCCGAATGTGCTGTTATTTCGCGAATTTGCTCCAAAAACTCCTTTGGTTGCAAATCCGGTCTTCGACTCTGTACAGGCTCCACCAATACGGCGGCAAGTTCATGTGCATAATGTTTGATAGCTTTTATAGAATCCGGGTGATTATAAGGGAGTACAATTACATCCTCCATCATGCTCGAAGGGATTCCCGGTGCCATGGGCAAAGCCTCTCCCCCACTTGAGTTCGGATCAGACACGGCAAGTACACCATCGAATGTTCCATGATAAGAACCAGCAAATAGTACTATTTTGGAGCGTCCTGTAGCTGCTCTAGCCAAACGTAAAGCGACCATAACAGCTTCTGACCCCGAATTGTAAAAGGCAACACGCTCCACACCTGTCAGCTCGCTAATCAAGGCAGCAACCTCACCTGCTGTATTCGACATAGGGCCGATCGAAGGCGTACGGTCGTGCACATTGCTCCGTAAAGTATCGGTTAGCCAAGCTGGATTATGACCCAATAAATGAACCCCGAAACCCATAGTTAGATCAATGTACTCGTTCCCATCCACATCCCATATCCTTGAACCCGAAGCGCTCTCTGAAATGATAGGATATACAATTTCTTTCCAATAGGATCGAAACCCAGACACATGACGATTATTAGCATGAACCAGTCGACTTTCCTGTGTGTATTTCTTGGACCCAAGGGTTCGTTGAGTATATCGTTTAATAAAACGCTGTAAGAAATCATTTTGCCGCGCACTGTATCCACTTTCCTCACCGATCAGTAGAGGTTGATAGGGTACAAAGGGTTTGGATTCAGTAGTTGGATTTACTTTAATTGTAGAAGTGATAGGCACGTCAGTTGCCACAACATGCAGAGATGTAGGCTGAACACTGACTGTGTCTTTGTTTGTGGTTAACGGTGCTGCCTGAATAGTTCCTCCTTGACCGCCACTAAGCATCTCCAGTTGTTTGGTCAACACTTGAGTAAGTCCCAGCTGTTGGTTGTTCAGTAATTCAATTTGTTGAGAGAGTAACTTTTCCAGGCCACCCAACTCGGACGAAGGCTTTGCAGCAACCGTATTTTCCGGATTGACTTCTGTCCGATCATCGACCGTATTTAGAGCATCCGCAGCCGCAACTGATTGGGTGGTATATGTCAAATCTGAAATAAACGTTGTTAGACGATCCAGGTTTATGACACTTTCAAAAAAGTGGTTCATGGGAACATCCACATTAAATTGTTCTCTAATTTCTTTTTGAACTTGAACTAGCATAATTGAATCCAAGCCCATTTCTAGAAAATGCATCTGCTCATCCAGTTGTTCCACCGTAAAACCAGAAACTTTACTGATTACATCTTTTAATACTTTGGAAATATTCGCTGTGTAGTCGATCTGATCTGTAGCTTGCAGCTCTTTTGGATACGCGGACTCCATACGTCTCTCCTCCCTGCCTACGTTACTTATCTGCACTACTTTTGGAGTAAACCAGCAACGATTTCGTTCAAAAGGGTACAAAGGCAGCGACTGGATTATTTTGATCTCATCCGTATAAAGCGCTTGCCACGGAATAGCCATACCTTTGACATACAGTTCACCCAATTGGCGCAGAGCGTGAATATCTGTATGTGCACTTGCTCTGATAGCTGTAATCAATCGACCTACCGTATCATCTTTTTCCCGTTTATGATCAACGCTCTGTTTATGAGAACCTATATACATATCAGGTACATTCTCTTGTTGGTTCCCGGAAGTCCATCGCTCCAACTTGTGTAATAAATCCTCTAAGCTGGAAGTGATAACTGCTAATTTATGTTCCATATGAGCTCTGCCGATATGTGTGGTATAGCACATCTGCTCCAAGGAAACCGCTGGATTTAGGCGTAAATAGTCCACATATTCCTCAACCAAATGATGCAGGCTTCGCTCATTTTTTGCAGAAACCGTAAAAAGATGAACACCATCCGGCGTGTTTACAGATTCCTCATGTGTTCGCGTTTCTATAAATTCCTCCATAACAACATGAGCATTGGTTCCACTGAAACCAAAAGAACTTACTCCGCAGCGAAGTGGGGCATCATTTGAACTTAAATCGGCTACTTCTGTCGTCAAATAAAACGGCGACAATTCAAAATTAATACGGGCGCTAGGTTTCTTAAAATGAACCAACGGAGGATTCTTCCTCGTTTGCAGCATCAGAACTGCTTTAATAAGACTGGATACTCCTGCTGCTTCAAATAAGTGACCAATATTGGGTTTGACGGAACCGATTGCACAAAATTGTTTTTTGTCCGTATATTTTTCAAAAGCTTGTGTCAATCCCGCAATCTCAATAGGGTCCCCCAGTTTAGTTCCCGTTCCATGGGCTTCGATAAATGACAGAGTTTCCGGGTGAATAGCCGCATCATTCCAAGCCGCCTCCACCACTTCTGCCTGTGCGGAAGGACTAGGCGCAGTAATTCCTACCGTTGTACCATCCTGATTCACCGCACTTCCTTTTATTACTGCATAAATACGGTCTCCGTCTTGCAAAGCTTGATCGAGAGGCTTCAACAGAACCGCTGCAACCCCTTCTCCTACACCTGTTCCATCCGCTTCTGCATCAAAGGTACGAGCTCTGTAATTTGGCGATTCCATATCTAGTCCCAGCTTCACTGGTAATAGCATCGTTCGGATTCCTCCGGCAATCGCCATCTTGCAATCCCCTGTCGCTAACGCCTTGCAAGCCATATGAATCGCGACAAGTGAAGAGGAGCACGCCGTATCCACTGTTACTGCTGGACCTTTTAAATTAAGAAAGTAAGAAATTCGACTTGCCAGCACTGACGGTAAATTTCCAACAATATACTGGTGAAATTTGTCCGGTTCTCCTTTAGAGAGCATCCGCTCATAATCGTAGCCCACTTTTGAGAAGCCGACGTAAACTCCTACCTTTTGTCCATGAATCCGATCTCCTGCATAACCCCCATCTTCAAGTGCATGCCATGCGCTCTGAAGGAACAATCTCTGATTAGGGTCCATATAGCTAGCTTCCACAGGACTCAGCTTGAAGAACGCATAATCAAATTTATCAATTTCTTCTAGGAAGCCGCCTTCTATAAACTCTTCTGCTCCCTTCCTTTGATCCACAACCGATAAATAATCGATGGCGTCTTGCTTACGTTGAGAGCTTAAGTTCCCGATACAGTCATCGCCTTGGACAATATGATCCCAATACTGTGACACAGATGAAGAACCAGGTAAGTCCAAAGAGAGCCCAACAATAGCCACGTCCTTGCTATGATTGTGATCCGTATCATCCGTAGGAATATGCTGTTGTTCAGAATCAGTAGGGCTCGCTAAAAATTCTGCCAAGTGAGCTATTGAGGGATGATCAAACAAATCGGTAACTGCAAGCTTAATCCCCAGCTGATTTTCAATTTTGTCTGTAATCTGAACCAGTTGTAGGGAATTGGCTCCTAAATCAAAATAGCTGTCTCTCGTATCAACCTCTTGCCTAAGTAATACCTCGCAGCAAATATCGTGAAGTACTTTTTCGATCTCAAACGAAAGTGTAGGCAATTTTTGATTTTTGTTTTCTTGCTCCATAATCCCTTTTAAAACTAATGAAGTCTCCTGATAATGTCCCGCTTCATACTGAGCCGCAAGCTTATACCTCTGCAACTTCCCACTGGTCGTTTTGGGCATTTGCTTAATAGGTATAATATCGTGAACCGCCCATCCTCCATGACGATACAAATGTTTTTTTAATTGAGTTGCAATTGGAGAAAATTTTTCTATCGTCTTTTTGGATACGACAAATACCACAATTTCCTCTGATTCCATCCCATTAACACGAACTCCACACGCCGCCACACGATTAAGTTCGACTCCTTCTACTTCCTCAGCGATACGCTCGATGTCATGAGGGTAAACGTTCTGTCCATTTACAAATATGATATCCTTTGCTCTCCCTGTGACGACTAATTGACCTTCACGGAAGAACCCCAGATCGCCAGTTCTCACCCATCCGTCTAGCGTCAAAAGTTTGGATGTCGAATTCTCGTTGTTATAGTATCCCTTTGTAACATTTTCACCTTTGATTTGTATATGCCCAATAACGCGATCTGCGACTTCCTCATCCTCGTCATTGCATATTCTGATTTCACAATAATCTAACGACTGACCGACTACAACAAATGGCAGAGCATTATGAAAAGTCTTGTCTACCTCCAAGACAGACTCTCCAATGTTTAAGTGCTTACGATCAACATAAACGGTTATATAGTCAGCATCAATTGGCGGGATAGCAACTCCAACCGATGCTTCTGCTAAACCATATGATGCTCGCATACTCGTTCTTTTTAATCCAAAAGGAGCTAATGTCTCAAGAAATGCGTCACATAATTCAGTAGAGATAGGTTCAGCACCATTGATGATGGTACGGATCTTGGACAGATTCCAGTTCATTGCTTTTTCGGGTTTGAAAAATTGCATGAAATACTTATATCCGAAGTTTGGCGAGGATATAATGCTTACTTGATGTTCACTAGCTTTTTTTATCCAAAGTACTGGCTGACGAATGAACAGCGAAGTCGGCATAATGTACTGATTCACTCCAGCAACTAATGGGGTAATATGATTGTAAATTAAACCCATATCATGGGTTAGAGGCATCCACTGCAAGAACGAATCTTGCTCTGTGACGACCGTCCTATTTATAATTCCACTTGTGTTATGAATGAGATTATGATGTGTAAGGATGACTCCCTTAGGATCACCTGTGGAACCGGAGGAAAACTGAATAAATGCTATATCCTCCAATTGAGGGGTGTGTATCTTTGCAAAGGATTGCTTAGGTTGTTCATGGTCTTGAAGAAGTAATTGATGACGATGGCGGATATTTTCGAATAGGTTATTCTGATTGGTTTTCAAGGTATATTTCTCAAGGTCTTTTAATATTTTGGGCTCGATGAGTAAAAAAGGATCGTTAAGAACATCCCAGATTTTAAAAAGCTTCATTCTATGCTCATCATTGTTACCGATGCTGACAGGTACCGGGATCATACCACCAAGAATGCAAGCCCAAAACGCTTTCACAAAATGACGATTATTTTCTATTTGAAATACGATTTCCTGTCCCTGCTTCACTCCTGCATTCTGAAGATTCTCCAGAAACGCTAGAGCTTCCCAATATAAATCTTTATAAGTAAGTGTTGTTTCGTTTTGATCCGACTCAATAAAGGTTATAAATTTATGGTCACTCTTTCCCCGTTCTGTAATAACATCAACCAGGGTTTTGAACCTTTTTGTATACATGCTATTCCCCCCGTATATCGTAAGATTTATTAGCTTCCAGTTAATAAATTTACAATTTCCAACATCATTGATGAATCTTATTTAGATCATATTAAGAATCGTCTGTTGTTCTTGCTCGGGCACTTGCTTGGTAGTGAGAATAGTACGAATGAGCTCTAACACCTCTGTATTAACCGCATTATAAGCGGTGTCATTTTTATGATTTTGAAGTTGATTGATCCTATTTCGGATCTGCTGACTAGGGTAAACAACTCCCTCCATATGTTGTTTGTAATCCCCGTTTCGATTTCGTGCAATAAGCGCTGCTGCAAAGCCTTCCTCCAGACGCTCAAGTGTAAATTTGCGTGTAGTTTGCTGCTTACTTAGCCACTTGTCCGCTTCTTTTAAAGAAGAACTGGTATTAATAGAAAAAGTAGAGATACTAGGATATCTTTCTTTCATTAGCTGTCCAAGTACTTTTCTCGGACCTAATTCTAGCGCAACAGTAATACCGTTCTGGTATAAATAATCCATCGTATCTGTCCAACGTACAGGGCTTATCATTTGCTTGTACAGCAAGTCATAAATTGAGAATTCATCATGTGGTAAGGCTGTTACATTGGAAACAACCGGCCACCTTCCCTTGCGTAGCGGGATTTTTTTTAGTTCTGCGGCAAGCTTATCTGCTGCAGGCTTCATCAGAATACTGTGAAAAGGCCCGCTTACTGTTAAATAGTTAACCTTACTATGTTCTAGACGTTTGATTTGCTCCACTATTCGAGCCATAGGTTCTGTATGTCCCGATAGCACGTACTGATTGTTTGAATTGTGACAGGCAATAGATATAACATCACGATCCGTAGATATCTCTTGACATAAGCTCTCCAGAATAGAAGCAGAAACATTCGCAACAGCAACCATAGTCCCTACCCCGTTGGCTGTAGCCTGCTGCATGAACATTCCTCGTTTTCTCACGATTTGAAGTCCATCTTGAAGGGAGAAAAAACCGCTGCACACCAATGCTGAGTATTCTCCTAAACTATGACCGGCCAACAGTTGAGGTTCCAGTTCCAGTATTTCTCTGCTAGCATAGTATGCAGCAAGACTGGCAGTAAGTAAGGCTGGTTGGGCATTCATGGTCTGAAGAAGCTCTTGGGAATCTCCTTCAAAGCAAAGTTTTGAGAGTTTTACACCTAAGATATCATCCGCTTCATCAAATAAACGCTTTACCACAGTAAAATTATCCCATAGTTCTTTACTCATTCCTACATATTGCGAACCCTGCCCAGGAAAAATAAAAGATACTTTATTCATCTGAAAACCTCTTCTCCAGTGAGCTTCCTGAATATGTGTACTTTTCAAATTTAACTTCTGTTGCAAGTTATAACCTTTATAGTATTAAAGCAGAAATTTATGATCGACATAATTAATGAAAAAAGAATCATTTAAAAACAAATTAAATCATATGTAATTACCGTGCACTAGCATTTAATAAGCTTGTATTAATAATTTATCAATCGTTATTCCAACCCATGTTTTACTCCTTTTACGAATTAAAATAACGATTTATTTCAACAAAGTCAATGAATAAGTCAACCTTAGAATGTTACATTTTTGTAAGTAAAAGGTCGCAAAATGTAGAAATTTGTTGATTATCATTAGATAAAGTCGTTTTCTTGAAAGAATAGCTTTTTTCATTATTTTCACTACATAAAAATAAATAAAATTAAATTATGCAATTGTTAAATATTTTTAAAAGATAAACAAATATACACTCTTATTATATTATTGTATTTATCCAAATTATGATATTATACTCTTTTTTGAACCTTGCTCTTAAGCTCAGATTGCTCTATGTTTGAAAACATAAATTAAAGACACTACATGAGTCAGATGTCCTTTACCCCATGAAATTGCTGCTTAAATCATAAATACTATGTAACAACTAAATAACTCTAATAGAATTTTAGAAATATACGCACGAAAAAATCTACAGATTTTACCAACTGATGAGTTTCGCAGTCTTCCACTGCCGCTCGCTTAGTCTTGAAAAAGTCTGTAGATTTTATAGATACTCGTATTCACGTTATGATCTCTCACTGCTCAAGACCTAGTTATAATCCTCCCAATAGCGATACTTCATTTCATTCTCACCTTTGGTGACGATAATCATGTTCTCGACATGTCCAGTTTCTTTATTTGTCCGGTAGATCATGGTACGGGTTTCTCCCTCATCAGGAACAGAGAACAGCACCTTGTCACTGATCATACCGCCACCAATGCCGACAACGTGTTCCCCCCAGCCGGAGGCTGCACCCGAACCTACTCCACTGACGCCAGTCCCGCGCGACAAAATAAGACCCATTCCATATCCGGTAACGGTCTGGGCCGTTTTACCTAGAGCGTGTTCTCCGGCTGATTGAGTATGCTTTTGGACCCAGTAATCGTATTTGTCCGTATTTTGCTCATAACTTATAATATTTCCTTTTTTATCTATAGATATATCTGTTTTGCTCCCGTCTTTACCTGTCAGTTCAGTGACGGCAACAAGGGAATCGGATGTGATCTTGGAAGTCTCTCCTGTATTGTAATCTGTACGAGTAACCGAGTCCTCGTATTGCAGCCTCAGGACATTCATCTGGTCGTGGATTTTCTGCATGACTTGCTTGTCGCCGATGGTCTCCGCGTTTTTCAATAGTTCCTCATATTGATGATATTTATCCGCGTCTGCCTGCTCCCACTCGTCTATATTTTTGGGTGAATTCACGATATCTTCAGCATGATTTCCAGCCTCTCCGCTGCCCGCCAGCGCTGCACTAGCGTTCATCGCTGCTGCCAAGGCTGACCAGAAGCCACGTGTGCTCCCAGCATCCGCATTTCTAAACTTCAATGCAATGCTTTTCAGCTCAATTTCAATGGATTGAACCTTATTTAATATAGAAGAAAGCGTATATTTAGCTGTGCGATAGTCATTATAAAAACGATTTCTCTCCATACCATCCCACTGGCTGTGAAGGCGGTTCATTGTGCTATCCAGACCGTTCAGCTGGTTATACAGTATGCCGTGGGCATTGGCAAATTGGGAGGCCACGTTATCCAGCTGCTCCGGTGTGACTTGGATTTTTGTCATGGTGATCACATCCCATCTTCGAAAATAGGAGATAGACATTAAAGTTTACAGTAATCCTTATTTCATATTGTAAGCTATAGAGGTCGGACATTCATGAGGATTTATACGTATTTGTGTATCCAGAAGCAGTTCCTTTGATATAATGAATCCATATGAGTTTATTTCGACAATATATTATTGAAAGTCAGGTGTAAGGACATGTCAGACAAAAAAATTATTTTTTTTGATATCGACGGTACATTACTGGACGATGAGAAGAAGATGCCGTTAACGGCTGAAAAAGCTGTCTTTGCTTTGAAAGAGCAAGGACATGAGGTAGCCATCGCAACAGGACGTGCGCCTTTTATGTTCAAGGATATCCGCGAGCAGTTAGAAATTGATTCCTACGTTAGCTTTAACGGGCAATATGTCGTGCTCCGTGGGGAAGTCGTCGCTACCAATCCGCTGAATCGAGAAGCCTTGCAAGCGATGACTGATCTGGCACTCACACATAATCATGCTCTCGTATATATGGATCATATGGACATGAAGGCTAATATTCCTAACGATGAGCTTGTGGAGAAATCGGTCCAAACGCTTAAGGCCAAGATTTCGGTTGGGTACGATCCGCTCTATTTCCAAGGGAGAGATATTTATCAGACGCTGTTAATGTGTACAGCAGAAGAAGAGCCTTACTATGAAGCGGTATTCAAAGCATTTGACTTTGTACGCTGGCATCCAAGTTCAGTGGACGTTGTTCCTCACTCTGGCTCTAAAGCAAAGGGAATCCGCGAAATTACATCCAGACTGGGCATTGCCGATGAGAATCAATACGCTTTTGGCGATGGATTAAACGATGTGGAGATGCTGACAACTATACATAACAGTGTCGCGATGGGGAACGGTTGTGATGAAGCCAAAGCCGCTGCTAAAATGGTCACAAAACGCGCAGATGAAGACGGTATTTTATACGGACTGCAAAAGCTTGGTTTGTTAAGCTAACAGAATTGTTTGACACACTGAGCATGTTTCGGGAAAAATCAAGTCGGTTTAATGACTTAGATATGAGAAAATAGGAGGTTGTCGTTGGTATGGAAACGGAAGGCTTACGCAATGTCGAACAGCTAGCCCTGAAGAAGTACAAAATTTACAAGCAAAGCCTGCTCCGGTATTTGGCGCGTTCCATGCTGGCGAGTATGTTTATCGGATTCGGCGTTATTGTCGCCTTCAAGACGGGTAACTTTTTTTACATGGAGCATTCTCCATTCACTTATCCCATGGCGGCGCTCACCTTTGGGGCAGCCATCATTCTGATCGCGTACGGCGGCGGTGATTTGTTTACTGGCAACACCTTCTATTACACCTATGCTGCGCTCCGTAAAAAGCTGCGCTGGGGTCAGGTGCTTCGATTGTGGACTGCCAGCTATGGAGGTAACTTGTTAGGTGCGGGGGTATTCGCACTCCTTATATACCTGACAGGGCTGTTTGACTCCTCCAGCGTGAACAGCTTTCTGCTGAACGTAGTTGAGCATAAAATGGAAGCGCCTGCAATGCAGCTATTCTTCCGCGCTATTTTGTGTAATTGGCTGGTCTGCCTCGCCTTTTTTGTGCCGATGTTTATGAAGGAAAATGGCGCAAAGATGTTCGCTATGATGCTGTTTGTATTCTGCTTTTTCATTTCGGGATATGAGCATAGTGTAGCTAACATGTGTACTTTCGCCATTGCGCTCGTGCTGGACCATCCGGGTACGGTCTCTGTCGCTGGCGTCATCCATAATCTCGTTCCGGTTACGCTTGGGAATCTGGTGGGTGGCGTGCTGCTTATGGGGGTTATGTACTATTCGGTGAATCTCCCGTTTTTGGACGAGGAAGAACATTAAAAAAGAAGCCGTGGAACCTGAGTTCCATGGCTTCTTTGCATTCATTTTGAAAAATAGCGTAAAACAGTGTCTGCAGATCCTTCTTTGCTGTTTATTCTGCTTGAGCAGGAAAATGAATAAATTCCTCCAACTCCTTGAACAGCTTTTTGGGATTGATGTTGTCAGGTACAACCAGAGTTAGCGGCTCATCCAGCTTGAGCACATACATGCCTAAAATGGATTTGGCATCTGCCATGCCGCTTTTGCCATGAATCCAGATGTCATACGTATAATTGGATACGATTTGATTGATCTTCTCAATATCCTTAACGTTTTTTACCTTGATGGGTGTCATCATTGCACAGCTCTCCCCTGCGTTGAATTGGGGCTTACGAAACAAGCCTTAACATCACTATACCCTATTTATTAAGAACGTTGCACAAACTTAATTTAGAAAATAACATGCGGCGCGGAGCTAACCTTCCAGTAGCTGCCGACCTTTTCAAAATTCACGGTGATTTTCTCGTTTGGCTGTTTGGCTTCTGCCGGATAAGGCACGGTCAGCAGGTAGCTGCGCTTCACCGGAGTCATAGTTACCATTTTCGCCGTAGCTCGGCTGAACTCTAGCAGATTGCCTCCGTCTGCGTTCAATTGAGCGAGTCTACCATTGACCTCAACAAAAAATTTACTGACAAATTGCTCGCTGGCCTGTTTGGTATATGCCTGCGTTAGATAGTTGATCAATTTGGTCTTCGTACCGATGTCCTCGGACAAATAGCGGTAGCTTTTACCGTTCAACTGGAACGCTTCACCCACCGAGTTGCCACCGCTGATGGCATACTGATAACGAGAATGTGCCTCCAGCACAAGCGGAATCGCACTCTCGTGGTTCAGCTTGTCCAGCTGGGTTGGTTTCACGCTGGTAGCCGTAGCTGCAGCTGGCGCCGAAGTGGACGGCTGCTGCGGCTTGGACGGCTTGGCAGTCGATGGTACGGACGGGACAGCCGCTGGCGCTACCGACGTAGATGGGCGCGGTGCTGGTGCAGACGGAGCTGCTGGTTTAGCCGTTTGGACGGAACCTGCGGCTGGGGCTGTTGTTGCTGGAACTGACGGCGCTTGCGCAGGAGCCGGCGTCGTAACAGACGCAGATGCTGCTGGTGCTGGCACCTGGGCCGGTACGGTAGCTGACGGAACGGCGACGCTTGGTTGCGCTGCGTTCGCTGGAGCGGACACAGCGGGCGCAGCAGCGGCAACCTGTGCCGCGCTCAAAAGTGTGGCCGCAACACATAGTGCGGATAGTTTCGTATTTATTTTCATACTTCTATACACCTCCATAATCATATGTCTGCATAAACTGCACACGTCTCTATTATAAGAATTTTGTTTCTCGATTGGGTTGCTAAATTGTTTCTATTTGCCTTTTTTTGTTCATTCTGCGCGAAGTTTGTCCGTATTTACCGGGAGCGTAGGTTCTGACCGCTTCTCCTGCTTTTCCTCGATCTCTTCCAGGGATCGTGACATTTGCTTCATAGATTGGTCCAGCTGCTCCAATCTACGGTTAAGGGTGACGAGAATGTATTTTAACAGAATCAGGCTTAGTGCTGCAGGGAATCCGACATTAGTTACGAGCTCGATCATGCTTTCTGTCGTTAAAGAACTCACAGATTCCGCCTCCTTTTCCATACATAAATTACCTCGATAAGAACTAATGTTCCCATTATTATGGAAATCATACGTACTCTTCTATGCCCATAACAAAAAGAGCCCCGATTAGCCTGGAGCCCTATCTGATACTATTCATTTAACCTGCACTCACCCCACTATCGAGCTGCTGCACATCAAGGAGTGTATATGTTCGGCTGCTGGGGCTTGGACATCCCTTCTCCCAAATAAAATCCGGTGTGCGGTGGCTGATTATAGGCTACGTTCTGCCAGGCCACACTCAGGCGGTACACCGGATCATGCATAAGCGTGTAAAATCGGTGTTCTGACTCATAAGTTGTTGTATAGATACGAAGCGCCGAATTATCACTTTTGCGCCAAATGACTTCCTCCCGCCAGTCACCGAACAGATCAGCCTGCAGCGACGGCGTTCCTTTGGTCCCGTTATTGGAACTCGTCCCTGTGGCCGTAAGCAAGTTGGAAGTCGTCGAGTTCGTATAGTTCCACTTGTCGATTTTACCAGCGCTTGAGGAGGTATGATCCAGCAGTTCACGGAGGAGATCCCCATCCCACCAAATTCCGAAGTTAATGGAGGACGGCATCGTGTTGGTAATGAGCTCTCCCTTGGCTGAACGTAACCCAATGCCCGGTGCCCATTGCTCGTTTCCTTTGGTACGCGGATCAATGTCTGCCGACATGCCTCGTCCGGTATCCTTGCCTGTTTTTACGCCCCATAAAATGTTGCCATTACGCGGATCATACATGGCGGCTCCGTAAGTGGCATTTTTGTCCTCGTTCACCTTGAACACTTCATAACCTGAACGATCCGGGTCCAAATCGCCGACATGAAGTGCATCGCCGTGCCCCATCCCCGTGTTAGCCAGCTTCGCCCCGTTATCGTCTACAACCAGCGAGCCATACACGATCTCATCCTTATCATCTCCATCTACATCTGCCACGCTCAAACTGTGATTCCCCTGTCCAGCCGTCCCGGCGTTGGTGGAGCTATTGCTGTCAAAGGTCCAGCGGCGGCTTAGATTGCCGTTCCGCCAATCATATGCGACTAGAACGGTGCGCGTGTAGTAACCACGTGCCATCACTATGCTGGGTCTTACGCCATCCAGATAAGCAACCCCGGCGAGAAAACGATCCACACGGTTACCATAGTTATCTCCCCAGCTGGACACCGTTCCGCGCGGAGGTACATAGTCAATCGTGCTAAGAGCCTTGCCTGTATCACCTGAGAACACAGTTAGAAACTCGGGACCTTTCAAAATATATCCACTCGTGTTGCGATGATCAGCCGAAGCGTCGCCAATCTTTACTCCTGTACCATCTACCGTGCCGTCTGCTGTCTTGCATACAACCTCTGCTTTACCATCTCCATCAAAATCATAGACGAGAAATTGCGTATAGTGTGCACCAGCCCGAATATTCCGTCCCAGATCAATTCGCCATTTGCGTGTTCCATCCAGCTCATATCCGTCCAAAAATACATTTCCCGTATAACCGGATTGCGAATTATCCTTAGAATTGGAAGGGTCCCATTTCAACACAATCTCATACTCGCCATCCCCATCGAGATCCCCCACACTGGCATCATTGGCATTGTACGTGTAGTTCACATGATCCGGGGTTGTGCCTCCTGCAGGCTGCTGGATGGGAACGTCCAGATAGTTGTTGTTCCATACCTTTACCGCTAGTGAAGCAGCCTGCTCTGCTCCATTGACCACAGCACGAACGGTATACGAAGATGATGTCGTACCTGCCTTGTCCAGAAAGTTGGTTCTCGATGTAATCGGCGCATCATTCACCTTGCTTGACCCTCTGTACAGATTGAAGCCAACCGAATCCGCTTCCGTACCCAATAAACGCCAGCTCACCAGTATCCCCTCTGGTACCTTCACTGCGACAGTTCCCCTGTTCAGCTTCTCCATTTGCCTCGTAGACGCAGCTGAGATTGGGCTATCCATTGGAGTGACTACTCCACACAACATGACACCAAGACAGAGCAACACAGTATGCCGAAATTTTTTGTTCATCTGATCATTAGCTCCTTTCATGGTTTGTATTTTCAATAAATTTATTTTATAGGACTGATAAGTTATGGTTGTTTAAATCTTATGATAGCGCTTGCATCATTGTAAAGGGACGATTCCGTCCTTTTTGTTCAAAAATCCGGGCTAATGCTTTAAAAATCAGAGGTCCATGAATAATCGTTCTTCGTCAGCTATGCTTTGGATATCCTCTGAGCTAATACTGATATATTGATAGCCTTCTGCCTGTTGTTTTTTCAATGCCAGTTCCTTCATAAAACGTGGGCTGCCCTCTCCGGCATCCTCATCGTACACAAGCAATAAACCGTCTGTTTTGCGGAAAAGGAGTTCATCCCGTGCCTTGAGTTGCCATATTCCCTGATACGGCTGGCGGCTAACCACTCCCACATAGTCAACTTCGGCACAAATCTGCTGAAAATATTCCTTTTTATCCTCTTTCCATTTTTCCTCCATATTTTGATAAGCCATCATAATAGAGCATTTTAAGTGAGGATATTGCTCCTTTAATGCAATGACGACCTCGCAAGCCCACAAGTCCACCCCGTATTGACCAGGGGTAATTACCCATTCCAGCCCTTCTTCGATCAGGGGAATCAGTCTGCCTGCAATCGCCTTTTTAATGTATGGAATACCTTCGTGCTTTTGACTAAAAATATTCAGCTCATGGGCACGATAGCCAGAAACGAGCAAGTTTTTCATCATCTCATCGTCCTTCTGAAATTATCATAAAGATTATTGTAAAAACGAACCTCTGCCCTATGGGCTTAACAAGGTTCGTTTTTGGGAAGCTGGTGTTAATTTAGCATTGCTTTTTGGTGCTTAATATTTTTATTACCTCCGCATATCACGCCTTGGACGAGTTTACACGCCGATCTTGAATTCTAACATTGTTGCTCAATATACCAGCATCGCTACTTACTTTGAACGATGGGTAACTTGGATCTGCCTCAAGCCGCATTTGGCTATCGAACTGCTGCTCCTGCTGCCGATCTACCCAAAAAGAATACGAATCGGACTGAATTGCTGTGTCGGTTGCATTCGGTGCATCGATCACCAAAATGGTAAGTACGCCGTTGCATCCACAATCCTCTGTATCATAAAACAACTTGAACATGCCTGGCCGTCCTGAAAGGACCATTGCTAGCCTTTCAACCGACAAGGAATCCAACTCTAAATGTATACTCATGAAATGAATTCTCTCCTTTGTAATTGAAGTGTTTGGATATATTAGGACTCTACAACTTCAAAAAGTCTAAATATAAACTATATTTTCATTATAATCATCTAAAAACTTTAAGTACAAGGAGATCATTAATGATCGCATTTACAAAAGGATACACTGCACCTAGCTTGGCAGCAGGTATTGCCTCTCTCCTGTTAGGTATGGTTCCTAGTGAAAAAGAAGCTCTCAAAAGTAGGATTATTAATGGTTAGTGGGAGATGGGATATCTTCAAGACTTTTTGGAGGACAACCGAGGGAAATATGATTTGATTGATGTCAAATTTTTATTTATTAAATATGAAACAGAGGGAGTCGCTCCCTTACTTGTCGATCAGTCAGTCTACTTGCTACAGATACCCCGGCTGGTTAAAACCAGCCTTTAGTTTCAACCATGTATTAAAAAGGGCTCTCCTGAATTTCTCCAGAAACCCCCTACTTCTCAATCAATCAGCATTGCAGCTTCAAATGTAGCGTTCGTTTTTTGAATGAAAACAATTCAACTGAAGGAACTGGTACGAGATCCCAATGTCTTCGGAAGACAACAATTGAGCCGAGGAACATGCCAAGCACGAGGAACATTAAAAAGACGTTCCTGCTTTCCCAGAAACGTCTTTTTCATTCCGATCAAGTCATTTTATTCCGCTTTCTTTTCCATCTTCTGATAACGATAAACAAATAAGTAAACAGAAATCCGAACAAAATAATACCTATTATGACTGCAATCAGAGCAAGTAGACATGCTTACCAACCCCTATTGTTTCCAAACCTTAGACACTCTTCTTGGCTATAAAAGACTTTCTAAATAGAAAAGGAGACAAGATAAGCAAAATCCCTAACAACAAGAAAATAGACCCGTACAAATATAGATAAAAATCTTGAGCAGGGATTAACATACCCATTTTGTAAATTGCTTCACCACGTCCACGAGTCGTAAGAATATCAATCGCCTGCTCGGTTACAATTAGACCAGCGATTAGCATAATAAAAAATACTACCGCTCTTTTCAAATTCCACTTTACTTTAGAGTTAGTTGATACTCTCTTTTCTCTGGTCATAAAAAACTTTCTGAATAGTAAAGGAGACAAGATAAGCAAAACCCCTATCAACAAAAAAATGGACCCATATAAGTATAGATAAAAATCTTGGGCAGGGATTAACATACCCATCTTGTAAATTGCTTCACCACGTCCACGAGTCGTAAGAATATCAATTGCCTGCTCGGTTACAACTAGACCTGCAATTAACATAACAAAAAATACTATTGCTTTTTTCAAATTTCACTCACCTCCCTTCACAAAATAGTATAGCTGTAAAAGCTAGTAAAAAAAAGAAAAAACAGGTTCCAGTAAAAAGGAAGCTGTTTTTAATTCACGTTTTAGTTTACGTAAACATTCCCTGCTCCGCTTGCACCGTAACCTTGTGGTTGGGTTAGTCCAGTGATTCTGATATGATATCCACTACCTGGCGGGATACCATCAAAGGTTCTACTGTACCAGGTTTTTGAATTGTTTTCAGAACTGTTTCCATATATTTTCTCTGGGACACTCCAATCTTTCCATCCATTCCATACATCTTCCACAATCTCATATTTATTTTTAGCTTCTACGCCATTAATACCTGTGTCTTGCCATCCTTGATTGTCGCAGAATGGGATGAACCGTACAGTTCCATATTGAACCCCACTAAGTCTATAATAGTCTACAGCCGCATTTGTAGAAATTTCAGATGGATTCAGTGCTTTAACGGTTGCAGGATTGCCATCACCAAGAACCAACTTCCACTCTTCACCATCTTTGAGTACTTTCAAATTTTGTTTTTCCCCATCCTCTTTGATTGTAACTGCTACACTCGAATCGGATTCTTTTTGGGCACCAACAACTTCAATTTTATCAAAATCAGTTTTTTTACTGCATCCGAAAAATTCTTTTCGTGCATAGCAGTTAAGTATTTTGTGACAACTTTTTGAGCCTCTTGCTCGGATTGATCGACAGCAGTTTCGGATGTAGCTTGATCTTTTGTTAAAGCTTCAGAAGCAGAAACCGAAACTGAAGTATCAGCCGACGGAACAACAGGTGCAGCGGATACAGAAGTACCTAATGCAGCCACCATTGTAAGTGTAGCATCATATATCCCCCGATATGTTTTTTATTGTGGTTTTATAACCTTAAAAGCCCCCTCTTGTATTAACAGAGAAGGCTTTTAAGCGCAAACAGATGTTTTTGATTACACTTATCGTTTTCCACATTTGCAAGTTTTCTTGATTTTTTTCACTTTCTTCACAACGCTGCTTTTACCACTATTTTTGCGCGAGCTGTTGTTGTTTCCGTTATGGTCTACTCTGCATTCCTCGCAAAGATCCCAGTGGTCACCATACCAGCAAGCTCTGCGACATCTTCTGTGACATCTGTGTTCTGGAGAGTTATATTGCGTTATTTTCTTTTTTACTGGACGACGTGTATTAGCCAATTGGATTCACCTCCCCTCATGCTCTATTACATGCTAAGAGGATGAAAAATGCTTGTACTAATAACAGAAGACAAATCAATCAAAATTGATAACGGATCGCTACTTCAATTACATTGAGGACACGAGGGAAGTTAACAGAGGCAAAACCGATTTGGTTACAAATATAGGAAAACTACATCATAAAAAAATACCTGGCATAAGCATAAGTAAGTAAAATATTAGACTAGATATACAGTTCCAAGCGTCTTTTCAATTTTCAAAATCGGCAAACTCGATAAAATAAGTATCCGATTGTCCCAAAAAAAAGACAGCAGCAGCCTTGGACGAGAAATAAAGTCCTAGACTACCGCTGTTTGATTAAACAAACGTTTCCCTTTAGCTTAATGCCAAAAGGAGTAGAGACCGCGAAGGAAAACTACTCCTTGGAGTGTTGAACTTTCATTCAAGGATACTATAATTCTCGCTCATTGAAGTCTTAATCTTTTGTTACAATTCTTCCATTCTTGTGTTAGCCGGAGAATATGACCCGGTAGATTGATGGGAAACGTTGAAAAGCAAGCTACTGCCAAGCATAACTCATGCATAACTACACATCTTTCTCCATTAGAAGCATCCAACCAAATCTGTATGGAAATCTCTAATTTTTTACCAAGCAATCCTTATAAACTAATTTCGCAAAAGTGAGTTTACCAAATATTGTAAGATACATGCAGTGAAAACCTTCAGCTTTTCTGTTCGAAGTTTTTTTGCCTCCCCCCAATATACACAATTAAGGTGTATGCCTTCCCACATATTGATAAGTACCTTTCGGGTATGCAATCCACTCATTCTGCTGATTAAAAACGGGCGATCCGCATGTTATACCTTGTTTACGAACAAATGTCCCACCTTGAGGAAACAATTGATCCTGCGAATGAGGCTCTCCAAGCACATCTACCACAGTTCCATGATATTTTAGTACATATGCGACCGTATTAAATTCGCTTGGGTTATAAAAATGACCCTCTTGATTAAAATAGGAAACATTTGTAACATCCATAAAATTGTAAAAGATGCTGTTTATGATCAGATACGGTATTAATGGGTTAACCGGATATAGCGCTATGCTGGACACGTTCATGCGGTTCGTATTTTTCATGAATTGGTGAACCTCCAGCTCATATCCTTCTATTTTATGAGAGAAGTCACATTCTCGGTTGTAAAACAATTGCAGCACGATGCGACCGTCTCCACCATCGACATATTGTGAAAAGAACAAAAAAAATGCCTCCTGTGGTTCCTAATGAACCTGAAATATAATCGCTCTGCCAGGCGGTACCACTAAATACAACGTGAACGTCCAGCTTTGTAACATCTAATTAGATCAAAGTTGAGCTATAAGTAGAGCCAGTGACTGTATAGGTGAAAAACACGCTCGCTCTACCACCTTTCCCATCCTCTGCTGTCACAAACACCTGTGTGCTTCCTGCTGATTTGGGCTTTAACGTAAGCTGTTGACTTGCTACTTCTGCTTTTACTACGTTTACATCTGAAGTGATCGCATGATACGATAGCTCATCCTGATCAGCACCAAAAAATACATTTTTTAAATCTACTAGTGTATCTCCAGAACCTACAATGCCATATTGATCGGGAGGAACTGTGGCTGTAACAGGTACATGGTTAGGTGTGGGTGTTGGATTCGTTATAGAACTACCACATTCCTCATGACTCACCGGAGCACCCGGGTGGAAAGCTCCTGTTGGGTCCTCAGTCATTAGACCTGCCGCACGCACCGCCTCGGTAAAAGATACTGTATTCGCTTTACTCACAATTACTGACGTGTCCCCTTTCTTTTCCACATGAACAAAGCTGTGGTCTTCATGCCATACCTGCCAGCAACATCACGATTAGCGCCTTCTGCCATTCTTTATTGGTTCTTGATCACCAGTTTTTCCTCGTACACGGTTCATTCTTTTGTTAGTGAAAAGATCTTATCATCCGCTTCTGAACCGATTCTGAACAATATTAAAATTTTATTTATTCACAATTGGAACTTGGTAGAGAAAAAAGAGCACTTAGCCAGTTAGGGCTAAGCACTCTAAAATTTTTATAAACATTGATGTAGAGACCGTATCAGGAAGTTGTAGGCTCCCATTGAAAGGTAGCTGCTGACTTGGATGGAAGGGTTGATTTGAAAACGTGATTTCCCTGCCGAACCTTAAAGGTCTTGGTGTTCTCTCCCGTATTGGCGGCAATCAGGACCAGCGTACCATCGGGGTTACGATAAGCGACTGTTTCGATACTTCCACTATAGTGGGTAGAATCAATACGTACCGCACCTGGACGAACAAATTTGCTGGCATGTCCAATCGCATAGTATTCTACATTTTTTGTAACGGCACCGCTTAACGGGTCGATGGTCACTACACCTCTGCAGTTGGTACATCCACCATTGGCCGGACCGCCGGATGGATCAAGTGCAATATTCCAAAAGAGGACGTTTTGCGACCAGTTTCGAGGTGCACCAATAATCAGCTTGGACATATCCCAGCTTAAATCATCTCCAAAGCCTGAGCTCCATGCTCCTCCGCTGCATTCTGTCATATAAACAGGCTTATCCGGAAAAGCATCGTGCACGTCTGTCATCGCTGTCGGCTCTCCTTGGTAGCAATGAAAGGCTGTTCCGTGCGTATAGCTTCGAGCCTGTTCGTCTCCCAGCACGGTCTTGGCATATTCACTCCCTGTATCCCAGTTATGGTCAAAGGCAATAATGTGGGTAGACAAATCGTTTCGACTTAAAGCAGGGCCTAAGTATTGCTTGATAAATTTCGCCTGCTCCACTGCTCCCATACTCATGCTGGGATACTTGGACGTGGTGAATTCCGGTTCATTTTGAATGGAAATCGCCTGAATTGGGACTCCCTCGTTCGCAAAGGCTTGTATATAACGAACAAAATAGTCAGCATACGCCTGATAGACACGCGGATCGGTATAGTCCAAATACCAGCCGTTATATATCTGCTCACCATATTTCATCCAGGGCGGGGCCGTCCAAGGAGTCCCCATAATCCGTAGATCCTGGTTTCTTCTCAGAATTTGCTTCAGCACATCGATCACATCCCGATCCTTGGCAATGGAAAAATGATTTAGCTCATAGTCCTTGCCGGTTGCCACATCATCGTAAGTATAGCTGCTAGGTTGTCCCTGTTCATCCACTGAATAATCTGATGCTCCTATGGTATGGCGAATATAGCTTAATTGAATGCCGCCAGCTGTAAACAAATCATTGAGCAACTGGTCACGCTGATTGGCAGACATGCCATGATTCATCAGATATGCGGACGAACCGGACACGGCTGCACCAAACCCTTCTATCGTCTGGTAACGAATATTGGGTCTAATCTCAACCGTCAGTGTATCCGCACTCGCTGCAGCTTCGTTACTGTCGTCTATTCTCCATGGAATTGGGGCTTGCTGTGTTAGACGATTCGCGGGGTCCGGTGTGGTTAGCCACATACTGACATTCTTTTCGCCTGCCGTGTTCACACCATTCTGCATAGCCAGACTGACCAGAATAGCACCAATCAAGATGATAGCTGCAACTATAAGCAGCAAGAAGTCAGAACGTCGTTGTTTTTGGAGTTTCTTCATCTATATCCTCCTCTCTCTATAATCATCCTGTCTCCATCGTTCCTACTATTACAGCTTTCACTCGGTTTTCCCTTTGCATACCTATTAAATCCTATTAGAATGGTTACCTACTTATAGCAAAAGAGAGCCGGTGCTAGTGCCCGTGCTCTCTTGAAATTTAACCACTTTAAAAGGAATATAACGGGATTACTTTTTTGCCTTTTCTGTAGAGGTTGCCGGAATCGTAACACTTCCTGTCAGTCTTGTATCCTGAGAGGAACTGCCTACATAAATCGGAACTTCACCAGATGGCATAACCCATGCTTTGGATTTTTCATCCCAATAAGAGAGAGCTTTCGGGTCAAGCTCAATGCGGACTTTCTTCTCTTGGCCCGGCTTTAATTCCACCTTGGCCCAACCTGCCAGTTGACGGGATGGGGTCTCTACATTGGTCGGGAGCTTACCGCTGTATACCTGTACAACCTCAGCTCCAGCTTTTTTCCCAGTGTTTTTCAATTTAAGCGAAACCTCGACTGAACTTGTACGATCGGATTTCTTTCCACTCGCATGCTGTTTTACCTTCAAATCACTGTATCCGAAAGTCGTGTAGGATAAACCGTGTCCAAAGGAGAACACAGGTTGGATACCCGATTTTTCATATCCACGGTAGCCTACAAAAATACCATCTGAATAGTCACCCACTCCATTGACACCCGGAAATTTCTCCGGTGAGGATACAGGTGTAGACTGCTCGTTAACCGGGAAGGTTACCGGTAGCTTGCCAGAAGGATTTACATCCCCAAACAAGACGCGCGCTATGGCATTCCCTTGCTCTTGACCAGCAAACCATGCCTGTACGATCGCAGGAACTTTGTCCTGCCAGGTGTCCATCTGCACAGCTCTGCCGCTCATTTGTACCACAATGGTTTTCGGATTGGCAGCGGCAACCGCACGGATCAGCCGATCCTGATTGTTCGGCAGCTCCATATCGGAACGCTCCACATATCCTTCGCTCTCATACGTACGTGTGACCACAATCGCAACATCCGATTTTTTGGCCAGCTTTACAGCATTGTCAATCAGCTTGTCTGTCGTATCTGCCGGAGGCTCCCAGCCCAGACGAACCATACCGCCAGAATCGCGACCATTTGTTGGATAATCGGCACGATATTCAATACGTATCTTATGTTTTTCCCCCGCTTTGAACGAGATGTTTTTCTTCGTTGTTTCCAGCTTCGTACCCTGATTATCTACAAATAGCTTATCATCAAGATACAGCTTGCTTGATCCCAAACTGGTTAATGACAATGCATAGTCACCATCCTTGGGAGCTGCAATAGCCCCTGTCCAGCGTGCAGATATCAAACCGTTCAGGGTCGTGGGTGTATTAGGAACTTTAGGGGACTTCGCATTGAAACCCTGATAATTATAAAAGCCAAGGTTCATATTGACTTGATCATCATTGCGCACAAGAATCGGATTGCCTTCCATCTTGTTATTCTTCCAGTATTCGCCTCGCAGTCCCTGCTCAGCATCGCCATAAGTCGCATATCCAACACTGATATTCTCTTTCTGATCGGATGTGGTCAGCAACGAAGACGGAACAGCTGATGGACCTGGCATAATGTCCCCCGCAGAAATAGGATCCGTGCCCGGTGCATACTGGACGGTAACTCCTTTGCCTACACGATTACGAATGCCCTCCAGCGGACTCACCGTGTACGTCGGGTTCACCAACGAACTGCCTCCGCCTGCCACAGTGCCGTTATCTGCATCTGGACCAATCACAGCAATGGATTTGAGTTTATCTTGAGACAACGGTAATACGTTGTTTTTATTTTGAAGCAGCACCATACTTTCCTCAGCCAATTGACGGGCTGTTTTACCATGGTCACGGGCATCAATTTGATTATTTTGAGCCGGGTGATCAAACAAACCTTTACTGAACATCTGCACCAGAATACGCTTAGCTTTATCATCAATCGTTTGTTCACTTACTTTACCAGTCTTGACCGCATCAAGCAGTTGATCTCCCCATTTACCATAAGGGGTTCCCGGTGTTTCCAGGTCCAAGCCGCTATTTGCCGATTCGACTGTACTCAGATTCGCGCCATAATCACTCATCACGAAGCCCTGGAATTGCATTTCCTTTTTCAAAAGGTCTGTCAGGATGGTCTTGTTCTCACATGCCGATTCGCCGTTGACCTTGTTAAAGGAGCACATAGCTCCGCCCAAATCTGCCTTGGCAATAGCCTCCTCAAACGGGCGTATGTAAATTTCATGCAGCGCACGGTCACTGACTTTGACATTTGTCGTGAAACGCTCCGTCTCCTGATTATTCATAAGGTAATGTTTCGCAGTCGCCAAAACAGGATGGCTTTGTACACCTTTGACATAAGCGGTCACCATTTGCGATTGCAGTAGCGGGTCCTCGCCCATAGATTCAAAGTTTCTCGATCCCCATGGAATACGGGCAATATCCATCCCCGGTCCAAGCACCACATTATGAGTTGTATTAAAAGCCTCGTCTCCAAGCAAATCTCCATATTGTTTGGCAGCCTGAGTATCCCACGTTGCAGCCAGTGCAATAGGGGCCGGCAACGCAGTTGATTGCTTGTCCTGCACATCCGGATTGGCGATCCGCACACCCGCAGGTCCATCTGCCATCTTTAACGCTGGAATACCCAACCGTTCCATCGAATTATTATAAAATCCATAATAATTGTTGACCTTACCAGTCACCAGATCTATTTTTTCTTCCAGCGTCATTTCTTGTAACAGCAATGCTGTCCGTTTCTCAGCCGACAGGGACGTGTTCATCCAAGGCCGATCTGTCCGGCTTCCTGCCGCTCCTGCAATATGCATAGGTCCGATCACAACAGCCGCAATGACTGTCATCATCACCATACGGAACACCCATGTTGATTTTACTTTCACGTTTGTAATTCCTCCTTGATGTTTGGTCATGAGGTGAATGCCTATTCAACGCTCACAGGCTTGCAAAGGCTCTCGACCCTGCGAGCTCCAACAAAAATCCAGAGCCACGGGGTAAGCAAGCAAATCAGCAAAAGCCGCAATGGCTCAAGTGACACGTTTACCACCCTACCGCACATTTTCGGAAATTTCATTGAAAGTTTTTGGAAGAAGAACACTAGGACCTTCATTCTTTCTCATAAAAAGAGAGCGCTAACAATTCAGTTAACCGATCATAAGATTACACTTTTGTAACTTTTTAATGACGTAATTTTTAACTATTTATAATCATAAAAAATGATTCATATGTCCCACACTTTGACATGCTTCTATGGTCTTTTTTAGCGTGTGACCAAAGCCTCTATTTTAGGGAATTGGGAATACTTATGTATAAAAAAGTTCAGATAACAAAAAAATCCAGGAACCTGAACGGTCCCTGGAAGCACTGTGGATTCAATGTGATTATTCAAACGGATACCGAAGTCCCCACTGTGAACGAATCTGATCCATCAATTTCATGATTCCTAATGATTCATCCAAAGAAATAGTAGAGCTTTCGAGCAAACCTTCGTTCAAGCAGCGCCCGACTTCTTCTGCCTCAAAAGCATAGCCTGTAGAGGAACGATCATCCTGAAAGTTCTGTGCCTCTTCACCGTCCACAACTAAAGTAGCCGATGTACCATTCAGGAACGACGGAATGTGAATATAGCCCTTGGTTCCATGGATATAAGCTTCATTCGTCAGTCCGAGACGAACTGCCCCATTAAGCATAGCTGTACGTCCTTTTCCATAATCCAACATGATTGAAAATGTCTCATCAACGCCAGTTTCCCCGATATAAGCAGTACTCCATACATGCTCTGGTTCAGGGCCAAACACCATCGAAGCAAAAGAAACGGGGTAAATTCCCGCATCTAATAATGCCCCTCCGCCCAGCTCGGGATTCAATAATCTTCCCTCTGGGTTCCAATCTATGCGAAAACCGAATTCCGCCTTCACCAGCTTCACTTCACCAATACGTCCCGCATGTATCCACTCCCGCACTTGGCGAATCGGAGGCAAAAAACGCGTCCACATTGCTTCCATCAGGAATAGCTTATGGTCACGGGCGTAACGGATTAGTTCCTCCAACTCTTTGCTGTTGACGGTGAAGGGTTTCTCACATAAGACGGCTTTGCCCGCTCGTAGAGCTGCTAGAACATTTTCTTTATGAAAAGGATGAGGAGTCCCTATGTAAATAGCATCGACCTCGGAATCTTGCACTAATTCCTCATAGCTACCATAAGCCTGTGCCATTTGATGCTTGGCTGCAAATTCGGTAGCGCTTTCAATATTGCGTGATCCAACGGCGTATCCTTCTCCATTCGTAACATGTTGCAGATCGGCAACAAACTGATCTGAGATCCATCCCGTACCGACAATTCCCCATTTAATCTTTTTGCTCATACTTGTATCCCTCCCAGTTGTATAGTTAACATTGGCTTACACGGTCTTCTTCATTCTAGCAAACACCTGTCCTAAACAAAAGGAATTCCTGCTCGGCGGCAGTTTGTATTGCAGCTCGGCAGGAAGGCAGCGAGGCGAGCACGAAGTCAGTTTTGAGCAGGAATTTCCTTTAGGATCATCTTGGTTCAGGCCATTTATTAAATGGTGTATTTGTAAAACTTTTTATCTACTTTCATAACTGGAAAGCCCATTGGCAATTCATCAAGAGCTATACTAACAAATCCATTCTTCTCATAAAAATGATGAGCGGCTACGAATTGCGGTGTTGTTCCAAGATAGATTCCCTCAACAGACCGTTCCTTGGCCCATCCTATGGCATGCTGAAGTAATTGATTCGAAACATTAAAGGCTTTGCCTCTATAGTTTTGTTTGACAAACATCTTTCTGAGCGCCGTCTTATGGTTTCCGATATTTAGTAAGGCAACCGTCCCTACTACGATTCCTTCGTGAAGAGCCACCCAGAAGTTGCCGTTACCATGCTGATAAAAGTTTTCAATATCAAGCAGATCAGGCTGATCTTCTTTAGTGATGGCGATATTATATTCGTTCTGTTGAATATGTAGAATTAAATCGACTACTTGCGATTGATACTCAGTTGTGTACTCTTGTAAAAGGATACTATTTATCATCGCTGTATTCTCCTATTATCGTCAATTGTGATGTCGTAAGCTTCCCTTCAAAACCAGGAACAACTTTTTACGCATATCTCCTTATTCGTGCTCGATTCATACCTGATATTAAATAACTCAACCTCCGCAGCTAAACTTAGCTTCCACTTGCACAGTCGATGATTTGAAACCTTGTCTAGATGCGAACGTTGAGTTAATTATGAATTTCTCTATATTACAATTTCTATCCTACGCTTGAAGCTGTTCAAGAATTTGTGGGTCCTTGATTTTCTGATCATCAGCCAGCAACGCTATTTTGGATAGAATCTCGGCTGTTCTTGGATCCTCATCCAGAAACGGCAGGAAGATGCGACCACGATGCTGCGAATGCACCGGAATAATGTGCAGTGCTCCCTTGGCTTGCTTGTAGACCCCACCGCTTCCGAGGTGCACCGCATACTCGCCAAGATTCCCATCTATACGTGCGTAATTCCCATCTAAGCGTACATTGCTAATTTTTAGCAGACGAAGGGATTCCTGTACAATGACCTTACGCATTTCAACGGTTGTCAGACTAGCCTCTGGATCAACGCCGCCTACATGAGCAACACTGACGACCAGATCCACGTCCCGCATAACTTCAGAGAACAGAACAGGTGGAACCTCCTCCAAAGGCACGCTCTTATATGTTGTCCGATCAAAGAACTGCACGGTCTCCAGTGTAGGAGCCTCAGTATCCGCTGGTGAGAACCAGTCGGCCATGGCATACAGGTTCGCAATCAGATTCTCGGCATAGTACACCTTCTGGAGTCCGTCTTCATAGCTGACTGTCCATTGGCGACTTTTTAGTAAGGATACCGTTTTATTCGGCTGTACCTGATGTCCCGCATACCGACGGGAAACTGTCGCGTTGGCACGTTCATCAGCATTCAGCAGATACAGCTCACGGAACACCTGCTTAAATGGCTGGCGTATCTGGCGGTCGAATAAGTCCTTCTGGAATTCGCTCCAACGACCACTTTCGTACAAATGAAGTGGATGTGCAATAACCAACTTATCCTCTTCTCCAATAGTATGCTGTTCAGCAGAAGGAGCAGTCAACACCAACGTATCCCCATTAAAATAACCGAGGTGATCACCAGCTTTGAAAACCAGTGTCCTCACCAGCGGAGCAAGCACAGGATTGCCTAACAATCCTCTTAATTCCTTCACCATAAAGGTCGTACCAGACTCCATAGAGCGTTCCAATTCTTTGCGAGCTCTGCGATATTGGTCTACCAGATCTCCTTTAAGCTCTTTCAACGCCGTAACATACTCATCCTTCTTGAAACGAGCCGGAATGGATTTCAGCGTCTTCCCTTTGCTGACAATTTCAATATCTGCCGTTCCTTCATCATCAATGACCAGTTGTATCGTTGTAGCCTCATCCAAGGCATGGGGCTCAAAATAAGAGCGGAGATCATCCAGCTTGCGAGCTTCCATGTCCCAGACGAGACGGGTTACGTCATCATAACCTGCATTACGTGCCAAATTCCCGAGCGCAATCCGTGAAACCAGTGCCTCACTAGCCTTCCGCTGTGCCCCAAATTTCTTGCTTTGTTCCAGAAACTTCTGGATAAAATCATAACGTTCGCGGACATCTGGTTCAGGCGGCTCGGCAAGTGGAATCAAACTGTAGGTCAACAAATGGTCTTTGTTTCGCTTATCTTCCACTGATTTTTCCATTTCACTCCGTTTCAGCTTACCCAGCGTTGCATCCGCAAACAATTGGGATCGACGATGATTGGCTCCAGCCGAAATATACTTGGCACAGTCGTACAGCAGATCAAATCGTTCCTCGCCCAGCGTCTCATAGGCCTCATGAAACCAGTGAATATCAAAGGCACCATCATTAAAATCCTGCGGAGCTATCGGTGAATAATGAGCTACAATCGTTTCCTTCTCAGCCGAAAAGCCTTCATTGATATGCGCATGGAAGTACCATGCTGCACTGCGAAGTCCTTCCCACCCGAGATAGCCTGCTACAATCTCAATCCATTGTGGGGCATACATTGCCGCCTCCAACAAACGTTTATCTGTAATTTTAGTTTTCTTCAGCTTCTCCTTGAGTAATGCAGCATCCTCGCCATCACTTGGATAACATGCCTTGAGCAAGTGGCTGAACGATTCTTTTTTGGTAATACGATCACCGTAGCCATACACATAACCACGCACGAACGTTTCCTTGTCGAGCCCCTCCAGAATACGGATAAAATAATCCATGCCTTCAATCCGGCTCAGACCCATCACCTTTGACGTGGCTTCGGTAGGCAAATCGCCTCGAACCAATTCAACCTCCAGCAGTCGATCAATAACCGTACGACGTATCTCCAAAAATTCTGGCTTGCTGGAAATCCATGTATTACGAGCATTGGTTAAGGTGCTCATATGCCTTCTGCTTTCACTACCGGCCAGCAGCTCCCGATACACTTCACCTACACTGATCAGTCCTTTTTCATAGGCTTTGAAGTGATCCTCCAGATCCAGCGGAGAATAAAAACGATTTTCCATGCCTGGCCATTCTGCGTAGTTCACAAAGGTATGGAAAAAGCGCTTAAAGGACTCATTATCATGGACTCGCCCTTTCTCCAATGCCAACCACGGGCCGGACAATAAATGAAACATTCCCATATCCTCTACAGGTCTATCCTTAGGCATACTTTGCATTAGTGAATTGAAGGCAAGGTCGATTACGTCAAATGTTTCGGAACCGGCTGTGTCCATAAAATAAGCATTAATTAATGTGCTTACCTGATCGGAATAGGTCAGCTCTGCCATCCACTTTTGAACCTCGTTAATCCGCTCTAAAGGATACATTTGTTCGGCGAAGTCTTTACGCCATCCTTCTAGCAGCTTTTGCTTGCTTTGTTCTGAATAGCCAAAGTTAAATGAGAAATATCGATAGTAGCGATCCAACGTTTGGTCCATTGGCTCCAATCGATCATAAAAAACAAGCTCCAGCAGATCACGTGCTTCTATGCCGCTTTCCTGCAAATAACGTTCCCATTCCTCATAAAGAGGATATAAAGACAGCCTGGAATCTACTTCTTCATCGACCTGAACCAGTCGTAGAGGGCGAAGATTCGTCCCAATAAGCAATGTATCTTTGTAGCCTGAATAATACTCCGCAGTATATTCCACATCACGATGATGATGAATAAGCTCATCCAGTCCACTCAAAAACTGCTTGAGCTTCTCCAATGGACTAGCAAAAACATCGGCCATTCGGAAATCACCCAGATCAACCTTCTCTTCCAACCAAGCTTCCTTGACATTCGGATCGTACAAGCCAAAGCCGTTTGTCCCTGTATAAGCATCCTCCTGTCCCAGCTTGGACAGCAGTTGCTCCTCTTTGGCGGTGGGTTGCTGAATGATATCCGCTAAAGCCCGCAGATTTTCATACTGCTGGGCACGATCCGGGTCTGCATATATCTTTGTCAATATTTCCAGTCCACCCAATCGTTGCAGTTCCGCCTTCGCACGAAGCAAGCGTTCCAATGAGCCAGCGAGCGGATCTTCCGATTGTGAAAGCAACACACCAATGACACTTTGTCGCAACGAGCCTGTCTTGAGCTTTAATAAAGCTTCCATTTGCTGCATTTCTGGTTCCGACAGCGTCAGCTTGCGCGCCTTGGCCACAGCGAACTCACGGATACTCATACTTTTGTCAGACAAGCTGGAAAAAATAAAATCACGCTGTACCGCATCCTCAGGGTTCTGCACAAAATGGTTCAATATCTCGCCGCGCAGATTAGGGCTAATCTGATCCTTTAAGGCTATAATTTCCCCAATCCAGGAAGCATCCATATCATAACCAGCGAGATACAGCATTTTTTGAATAGGTGCATCCGAGCGGTGATACAGGTTTACATAATCCAGCACCTTGGAAGGCTCGGTAGACTCACCCTTTTTCATATGTACAAATAGATTATGAAGTCGTTCAAAATCCTTACGACGCTCCTCTTTGCTCTCCAGCAAAGGAGTGCGCGCCACTTTAACGATTCGATCCGCGACCGTCCCGCCTTCTACCCATTCATAAAAATAATCAGTTGTATAGTTCGTCAGTATCCAATAGCGAAGCTCCGGGTCCGTCTCATCCAGATATTCTCTCGCAATTCCGAGGCGCAGATCCTTGTTTTTAGTATTAGACAGTACATACTGTGCTACAATCTTCTGGTATGCTGCTCCCTGCTCCATAAGTTGGCGAACCTGTCCATATAAATCACGTTCCTCATGTACTGCCGTAGCCCACAAGCTCATATACAGTTCGTTAGCATTTGAGCTGGTCAGCCATTCCTGGCGCAGTTCAGTGCGAGTTAATGCTTCATATGCCTGCTCGATCAGCTGGCGAACGACCCGCTGATTGGCAGATTCCAAGCCCATGCCCGTCCACACTGCAAGCGCCCGCACTACCGAACTGTATCGAATGAAGCCTTGGTCGATGATCACCTTTAACAGATAAATGAGAGCCTGAGGAGTTCCTTCATCCATTTGCTCCACAATGCTTTGGCGCAATCCCTCTTGAAGCCTGGCCGCTGCCAGCAGCTCGCCAATCATGTGATAATTCTCATCTTGATGGCTTAGCAGCATGCCTTTAATCATATTGCGCGTAAGTAGCGCCGCCTGATTATCCCCATAAATAATAGCTTTTAGCGCCTCTAGCACCTGTGAATTGCCGTTGTCTAGCTCGTAAGCAATCCAATCCCCAATCGTTTCCTGAATCCGGTAATCCCTGCCTGGTTCGTAATCCTTTTTCGTTAAATAATCCATTATAGAGAATCCGATACAGTCCATTCGGATCAACTGCACCATTTTTTTATAAACCCGGGAAGTATGAGCGGTAATTTCCGAAGTGCGAAACGGTCTGCGCTCATACCCAGTGCTGTAAGGATATTCGGTCACATGCTCGGTTAGATGTGCAAACACATCGCCAGCTGTTTGTCCAATTAGAGAACGCAACACTTCTGCCAGTGGCTTGAACAGCGGTTCTCCGCTTTCTGCCGCCCGTTCTTTCAGTATTTGCTGACATTTGATAAATGGCTCCTCAACCTCTTGTATGTAATGAAGCTTACCCAGTTCCACAACATACTGAGCCAACTCCTGCTGTTGTCCACCCAGTTGCGCCGCGCGCTCTTTCAGTGTGGCGAAATATTCTTGCTCATTGTTCTCCTGATGCATATTTCATCTCCTCCTCTACCATAGGCCTCCAGCCAACATTGTGAAGCGTATAAATACAATCTCATCCCCTGCATGAAGTGACAAAGGAGCGTCCAGTTCAATCGCTTCCTCATCACATACAAAAACCCTGTATAAACCATCCTCAAAGGCCTGCATCGCCGTGTTCACGGCAGCCTCAATATTAGGAACACCATCATTATATATGGAACCGAATCCAACTTTGCCTGTCTCGCCTTGTGCCTGAATTTCCTCTCCCGTGAGGAACGGAATCAGCGCGACACTCTCCTGCTTTTCCCGTAGCTTTTGAACATTCAGGGCAACGGTTGCTGTAATCAAATCTCGCAATGTTTCTGGAGTAGGGCTCAGCTCTATTTCCTGTTGTGCGAGTGCGGGTTTACGCTTTCCCAAACTTTTTACAGTTACAAACAGCTTCATATTGTTTCCCTTCCTTTTTATTGACGCTTTTGAACCGTTGTCAGCTGAATTTCTCGACCCTCCTACAAACATCGTTAATAAAACATAAAACGAATGTTTGTTCGTATATTTATTTTAATAGGTTCCTTATCATTACTCTATCACCCTTTATGACCAAAATTCACAGTGCTGTAATACACTAAAATCTTAAAAAATAAGACTTTGTACCCTGATTTCGATGAATTTTACCCATATTAAGGATGAAAAAGAAAAAGACCTGCACAAGGGAGACCATCTGCTCTTCACAGACTGCACTCCATTATACAGGTCAAATATCATCAAAAATAATGTTTCAATACTTATTTCAGGATTTTGCAAAATTCGATTCCAGTCGCTCCAAAGTGCAAGATATAGACGAACTAAACCATTTCGATCTATATCTTATTCATTGGAAGTCGCTTATTGGATTTTTGCAAAATCCTCATTTATTTAAAATGCTGGAACCACGCTATCCTTGTAATTGTCCTCAAAAAATTTGCGTACTTCCGGTCCGGTCATTCGTTTTGCCAGCTTTTGAATGGCATCGGAATCTGCATTATCCTTACGCGCTACCAAATTAATGGCAAAGTGCGTATCATCTTTTTCGGTAATCAGCGCGTCCTTCTTCGGTGTCAGACCGAGCGGCTTGGCATATGCGGGATACATGGCAGCCATGTCCACATCATCCAGCGACCGCGCCAGCATCAACAAATCCACTTCTTTAAACACAAACTTTTTCTTATTCTCAATAATATCAGCCTGTGTAGCATTATAGCCTACACCTTCTTTAAGCTTGATTAGACCGTTTTGCTCCATCATTACCAAAGAACGTCCGGTATTGGCCGGATCATTGGCAATGGCAATCGTCGCACCTTCGGGCAGGTCTTTAATGTTCTTGTATTTTTTGGAGTACGCGCCATAAATGGCGTTGTAAATCGGTTTTACCGCTACCAAATCAGATTTGTTGCTTTCATTATATTGTTGCATAAACGGAGCATGCTGAAAGAAGTTAGCATCCACTTCACGGCTTGCCAATGCGTTGTTCGGTTGGATATTGTCTGACAGCACAACAATTTCCAGATTGACTCCGTCCTGTTTAAGCAGTGGCTTCACGATATCCAGCACATCTGTCATCGGTGGGATCAGCGTGGCTACTTTCAAGGTCACTTCTTTTTGGGATGTTGCTTCTTTAGTTGTTGTTTCTTGTGTAGCCTGCTTCTGACCACCGCATCCGGCAACCAGCAGCATAACCACTGCAAATAGTGTAAGTAATTTCAAGTTCGTTTTCATGTTGTTTTTCCGACTCATTCGATGATGAACCTCCAAATTAGTTGTGATTGGGAAGATAAAAAATGAGTTACAGTGGGAGGTCGAGCCGCTTCGCGTGCAGATTGTTCTTCCGATCGCTGTTGAAATGGGATTCTCTCATTTAAAGTGATGATAGGTTAGAATCCCATTTCAAAGGCGAACGCTGACGCTTCTCCAGAACAATTCTGCCCGCTCCGCTTTTGAGATACTGTAAGGTCATTTTTATTTCCCATAGTGGGTGGTGCAAGTGTAATGCCATACAACTTACCATTTACCGCTTGTCGATCCGGCGGGATATGGTGCTTCCGGTGAACTGGATCGTTTGTACGAAAATAATCATAACGACGATGGTGAACGCCATCAAGCCTGTTTCAAACCGCTGGTAACCATAGCGAATGGCAAAATCGCCTACCCCGCCGCCGCCCACAATGCCCATCACCGTGGAGTAGGAAATGAAGCTAATGGTGGATGTGGTCAAACCCAGTACAAGTCCGGAACGGGCTTCCACGTATAGAAATTTAAAAATAAGCTGGAGGGTGGATGCTCCCATAGACGTAGCGGCTTCAATCACACCCTTGGGCACCTCAAGCAACGATTGTTCCACCAGCCTCGAATAATAGGCGATGGCTACCACTGACAAGGGAACCGTAGCTGCCATCGTGCCCAGCGCCGTGCCTACCACCAAACGTGTAAATGGAATCATAAACACCACGAGCAGCAAAAACGGAAACGAGCGGATGACATTGACCAGACTGTTCAGTATGGTGAAGAGCAGTCGATTTTCATATTTTTGCCCTTTACCACACAAATATAAAATCGTTCCTGCCGGAAGCCCTAACAGTACAGCTGCTGCGATAGAAATCCCCACCATGATAAACGTCTCCCCGATGGCTTTCCATATCTCTGACTGATACTGCGCAATGATGCTCAACATGTCATTCATCAGCTTCACCTGCTTCCAAGGTTGAACCTACCATAGGGTCAGCTACATGTTTCGTTGAAAGTAAATGCCCGTCCCGCATTTCGGATACACGGGTACAAATATTGCGTACCACGTCCATATCGTGTGTGACGATTACAATCGTAACTCCCAGTTCACGGTTGATCTCCCGTAACACACCTAGAATATCCGCAGTCGTCTGCGGATCAAGGGCCGAGGTCGGCTCATCACAAAGCAGCACCGCAGGACGATTCGCCAGTGCTCTGGCAATCGCCACACGTTGCTTTTGGCCTCCGCTCAGTTGTGCCGGATACTGTTCTGCCTTATCCGCTAAACCAACGAATTGCAGGCATTCGCGCACGCGTTCTGCTCTCTCTTTTTTCGCGACACCTGCCAGTTCCAACGGCATTGCTACATTTCCACTTACCGTCCGATTATGAACAAGATGATAATGCTGAAAAATCATCCCTATGGATCGCCGCGCTTCACGGAGATGTTTTTCCGGCATGCGAGTCAGATCTTCCCCGTTCACAACCACGTTTCCCTCATCCGGCCTTTCCAATACATTCATCAACCGGAGTAACGTAGACTTGCCGGCACCGCTGGCACCTATGATACCGTGAATTTCCCCTTCCTCCACTTGAAGAGACACGGATTGAACCGCATGAAATGGGCCGCTTGAGGTGGTATAATGCTTGTTTACCTGATGCAGCGTAATCATGAAACTTGGCCTCCTGATGATCCATTACTGCGGGAAAATGTAATAAGCCCGCCAGCCCAGGCGGGTCTGTACGAGCCGTCAATTCCCATTGCATTAATATACCACAGAGCAGAAATCGGGCAAAGCCTTTTGACAACAATTAACGTACATCCCATACCCCCACATAAGGAAAGCAGGTACCAAGTCCCCAAGCTAGCATCAGCAGCACCACAAAATACAAAATAAATATAATATCTACAGCCGAATAGCCGATCGCATAATAATACGTACGCTTGGTTTCATTAGCAAAACCCTTGGCTTCCATGGCTATAGCAATGCGCTGCGCACGCCGGATACTTTGAGCGAGCAGCGGAATGGCGTACCTGCGCAGCGTGGCATACATATTCCATTTGGACACATGCTGGTGCAAACCTCGAATACGGTGGGCATGTCTCAAAGCCTGAAATTCATCCAGCATCATCGGCATCAACCGCATAGCTGCCAAAAAGCTGTACGCATACTTGGGAGGGAGCTTCCATTGCTGCATCAGTGAATAAAAAAGGCTCACCGGACGAGTCGTTAAACCAAACAGCAACCCTGCTGCGGCCATACTCAGTGCACGAAAACCCAGATGCATCCCTCGGAAAAAGCTTTCCTGCGTAATATGGATCAGGCCCCATGTCCACCAGGTCGTCACTCCCTTGCCAAACATCATCATGCCTGTTGAGGTTGAAATAAACACCAATATAAAGGGAGATCCATACAGCAGCAGCCGCTTCCATGGATGGCCTGACCAGACAAGCAACAGCAGCATAGCACATGTAACATTAAACATAACGTTCGGATCATGGATGACTATAACGATCACAAACAGCAGAGAAAACATTACGAGCTTTAGGCCCGGATTCACACGATGCAGCCATGTTTCATGATGAGGAAAGGACAGACTCATACTGTAGTTCCCCTTTCTGAATCCGCCATATATCAGTACAATATCGACGGACAATTTCCGGGTCATGCGTAACCATCACAATGGCCGTGCCTGCCACTCTCAGCTGTTCCAACATATCCAGCATGACAAAGGTATTACGCGCATCCTGCCCAAAAGTCGGTTCGTCCAGCAGCAGCACTTCCGGCTCCCGGATCATTGCCGTAGCAATACTCAACCGCCTTTTTTGGCCCAGCGAGAGCTGATACGGATGGCGCTCATCCAGCCGCTCCAGTCCGAATTGCATAAGCATTCGATCCACTCGTTCCCTACACTGTTCAGCTGTAAACAAACTCTTGGGTAACGAATACTCCAGTTCACTTCGCACGGTGTTCGCTACAAATTGCAGCTCTGGATTTTGAAACGCGAACCCAATGCGCTCAGCCAGTTGCTCCGTATTGCCTGCCTCAGCTCCGCACACGCGATAACACCCCTGCGTGTGAAGTAAGCGCATCATAGAGAGCAAAAGCGAGCTTTTGCCAGCCCCGTTTTCACCGACCACACCAACCCAGTCGCCAGGCTTCACCTGCGCTTGCTCCACATAAATGACTGAGCTCCCTCCCCGAAGTCCGCTAAAATGTTCCAACTCCAGCAAATTTGTTGTACATGCTGAAGTGGACGGACTATCCGCAAGCAACGCATCATTCTGCTGCGTCATAGAATCATTCCAACGTGGTGAAGACGATTCATCCCATACTCCCGGATACCATACGCCATACTCGGATAATGCCTGCCGGTGTATATGAAATACTTCTTCCGCCCTTCCGTCCGCAATAATCTCCCCTTGAGCAGAAAGCACCACAATCCGATCCACATCCTGGACAATTTCATTAATTTTATGCTCTACAATCACCATCGTCTGGTCTGCCGAAATGTTGCGAATGGTATCCCACACCTGTGTAGTGCCTTCCTCGTCCAACAAGGCTGTCGGCTCATCCAAAAAAAGCACTTCCGGTTCCATAGCCAGCACCGATGCAATCGCCAGCCGCTGTTTCATTCCTTGTGACATGCTGGCAATGGGCAGATGTATATCATCCGTTGGAAGACCAACCTGCATTAGCAGCTCGCGAATACGGGATGGCATCTGCTCCCTTGGAACCTGCTTATTTTCCAATACAAAAGCCAGTTCCTCGTCTGCATATGACATACAAAATTGTGTGTCGGGATCTTGAAATACAATACCAGAGAGACTCGGGATCACGGCAGCATCGTATTTCATAGGCACTTCTATCGTGCGTGGAATCAGACCGCTCAGCACCTGAAGCAGCGTTGATTTGCCGCATCCGCTCGGCCCCAGTAGCAGCAGCTTTTCCCCTTTGCGAACAGATAAGGACATATTGTGAAAAAGCAGCTCTTGCTCACCGGGGAATTTCAACCGAAGACGGGTGATCGAAGCCACCACATCTTCGTTGGCCGGGCTCATCAATCCAGCCCCTTATAATCTTGTTCCGTTGCCGGTCTCAAACTTCGCGTAACGCCGGTTACTTCCAATGCCTTAGCCAGATAGAAAGCGAATATTCCAGCAATCACAATACTGCCAATCATCCGAAATCCAATATACAAAACATAGTTCCAGGTCGATAGCTGATCAATATACCCATAGCTGAAGTCTAAAATCAGAGAAGTGACAGCCGCTCCTGCCGCAGCTAGTGAAGCAATCCACAGGTTGGCGTTCCGATATAGAAAAATCGCAAAGAACAGCTCCGCTCCCAAGCCTTGCAGCAAACCGTAGTACAAGGTGGACATGCCCCATTCACTTCCCAAAAAAGCACTGACGGTTGCCGCGGCCACCTCTGCCAAAATCGCAACACCCGGTTTGCGAATGATGAGATAAGCGAACGTGCCAGCCATAAACCACATGCCATACATTAGTTGTTCGGCGTGCATACCGAATGGTTTCATCAAATCATAGGCAGGTCCCCATATTTTGTAGACCAGCCCAAACACCACGGAGATTACAATCGTGACCAAAATATCAGTCAGCTTCAGTCCTTTGGACGCCCTTACATTCGTATTCATTGTTGATACGCTCCCCTTTTTCTTTAAAATAGGCCATTTGGCCATAAAAAAAGCCTGTCCGGAGCTGAATCTCCAGGCAAGCTTTATGCGCAGTCATAAAATGATCACCATACATTATCAGTTGTCGACATATCTCATATAGCACAGCAGTCTACTGCACTAAAACCAAGCCAAAGTCAGGTACAGAACAAGACACGCTTGTCCGTCTGCAACTTTTTACAGACTGTAGCTCATTAACTTGATATAGGATATGAAACGTTTCTATCGACTAGCCGCCGCTAATCGGCGGTATTCCTGTTTCTTGTAAGGTGTTCTAGGTTTCTCTACGCTGGCATTACCCAGATCAGATTTCACGGTCGGCGGCAAGGGCCACCCTCTCAGCCTGACTATCTCAAGCTCCCGACAATGCTTTTTAATTCACTATAATATATACCACATCCATGGCTTTGACAATCCTATAATCCGAAGAAACGTTTGGCCGTTTCCGTCGTCGCAATTTCGATCTCCATCATGCTGCGGCCTGTGCACTCGGCAATCGTAGCGGCGATGTGAGCGAGATACACCGGCTCATTACGCCCTTCTTTGGGCTTCACGGGCAAATTACGCGGGGTCAAAAATGGAGCGTCCGTTTCAATCATCAACCGGTCCAATGGAATATCCCTGACCAGCTCCCTTAGATGCTTGCCGCGCCGTTCATCACAGATCCAGCCCGTAATACCGATATACAGTCCCATCTCCACATACGTATGCAATTCCTGTGCAGTGCCGGTAAAACAATGCACCACCGCTTTATCAACAAGCCCCTGATGCTCTCGCAACATAGCGACAAAGTCCTCATGCGCATCTCGTTCATGCAGGAATAAAGGCATATGCAGCTCCCCCGCCAGTTGAATCTGCTCTCCGAACCATCGGCGCTGTACATCACGCGGAGAAAAATCACGGTTATAATCCAACCCGCATTCCCCTATGGATACGACCTGCGGCTGAGCCGCAAGTTGGCGGAGCTGCTGAATTGTATCTCTGCTGCAACTTTTGGCATCATGGGGATGCACGCCAGCCGTCGTGTACAGTTTACCCGGATAACGAGCCGCATACTGAGCAGCCTCCCGACTGCTCCGGACACTGGTTCCGGTAATAATTAACGGTGTAATTCCTGCAGCCGCTGCTCTCTCTACCACCTGTTCCCGATCTGCATGAAACGAACGGTGCATCAAGTTCACACCAATATCAATTAACGGTGTACTCCTATCCATCTCAATCCCTCCTTCGCAAACTACAATCTCGGATCAATCGGCTCCGATTCCAGAGATAGCGCGGCAAGGACGCATTCATGAATACGATCCACCGTATCCTTGCGGACAAAACGTTCTACGCCCTCCATACCAAGCGCTCCTTCCATCAGGGCATGACGCTCCTTTTTGTTCGTTCGGCGCTGCTTCAGACGCTTTAAATTCTCAGGGACAAGATAATCCATACCGTAAATGATATGCAAATACTTCCGGCCTCTCACCTTGATTGCAGGCTGAATCATCTTGTCCCGATTTTTCATCAAAAAGCGTTCCGGCTTGATCACAATGCCCTCATGACCATCCTCTGTCATCTCGTTCCACCAGCGGATAACCTCTTCCTCGCTTGCTTCGTCCGTGATGACCCGATACTCTGTCTCCATAAACAGCGAGGACAGTCCTGCTAGCTCCCGGTTGTGCTCCATATGCCAAAGATGAGATTGGTCAAAAAACGTCCGGCCGCTGTGGGCCAGTGTATGAAACGGTGCAATACGAATTTCATCCAGCCCGTCTACATCCCAGCAATATTTTTGAAAAGCTTCTTGGAACGTTACGGCATTGCCATATTTCCGTTCCATTTCCTCCAGCCAGTCTCCAACCTCCCGGCCTGCAGCCTTCGCTTGCTTCAGCTTGTCTACCAGCTTACTGCGATCCAGCAGAGCTGCTTCACCCACATGCGCATACTGTGCGGCAATCAGTTCCCGAGCCTTGAGATTCCACGGTACTATTTCCGCATCCAGCAACACGAAATCCGTCTGATTCCGCTCAAAATACCCGGCAGTCTGTAGATCGACATTCAGCTTTTCCAGGACCTGCTTCGCAAGGCCTGGTTCAAAGAAAGGGCGGCCGCTGCGGCTGTAGATCGTGCCTAATGTCGGGTATCCTACATATTCGACAGCTGCCTGTTCGTTTTTGAATAATAGCAAAATCGCCCGGCTACCCATATGCTTTTTCTCCGCTACCATCGTCTGTACGCCTTGACCACGATAATAAGCCAGCGCCTCACGCGGATGCTCCAGATATCCTTCTTCTGCGGAAACCGTGGGAGCAGGACTCATAGTTGGTGGAATGTACACCAGTTCCTCCATCGGTACTGTCACATGTGACACGGTATCTATAGCGGATTTGACCCATTCTCCTTGTACGCGCACTTCGCCATACGATTCCGTCAGTACACTGTAACCAGCGATGAGCTTACGTAAATTCGGCGGGGAAAACCGTTTTTTCTGCCACCTGACAAGTGGGCTATCGGGGTCATTCGCATAATTCTCATGAGCCGGTACGCTGACAAATTCCTTTTCCGGATAACGATAAGCGGTCAGCATGCCGCCAAATACCACACCCTGATCAATATTCACCGTCTGGTTCACAATCGTAGGCTGCGGTCTCGGATCATGTCCCCATACTACTATTTCTCCCGATTCATGGTCTACGAACCAATCTTTGCGGATTGGTTTTCCGTCTGCATCCTGACCATCCGTATCTCCATAACGACAGTAATCAGAAATACGTGCCGACTGTTTGCCAATAAAATGATCCTTAATCCCCGCATGAGTCACAACCAGGTGTCGCAACCCATTTCTGCCGAAAATAAGATGAGAGGGCGCATGTAGCAGAAAATCCCTCAGCTCGCCTCTAAGCTGTTCCGCTGCTGCCTTACCCGCTTGTTGTTCATATTGAACCAGTTCCTCTGCAAATCGTTCATCTCCATGATTGAGAGTTACTTTTCTTCCATCAAGGTAACGACCGATTTTCCAGCCATGATTGCTGTCAATCATGTAGGCGAGTCCAGCATCCACGTGCTTTTTCCAGAACTGCACCGCTAATAACGATTCTGGGCCACGGCTCATCACATCTCCGACGGATACCAGTCTTCTGCCTTCTGGATGATGATATAGTCCTTCCGTATCTTCCATATATCCGAGCCGCTCTAGCACTTCCAGCATCTCCCGGTAGCACCCGTGGATGTCACCAATGATATCAATGCCTGCACCTATATCATGAAACAGCGGCTGAGCACGGCGGGCGAAGTTAAGCTTTTCTACATCCTTGAGGACATAACAAGCGTTAAAACCTTCTTCCCGGATACCGCGCAGGTTCCGCTTTAACAGCTGTGCCTGCTGCTTGACCCGTTGGCGACCACGCGGATGCGCCCTACCTGCATCACGTTCCAGCAGCACAGATTCGGGCACATCCAGCACCAAGGCCATCACTGGTACATGCGCTTTGGCTGCCAGCTGTACATATTTCTGGCGATCCTCAGCATACAGATGGGTGGCATCCACAACCGTCAGCTTATTCAGACGACAGCGCATAGCCAGAATGGTATCCATCGCTTCAAACGCCTTGGCTGACATCTGCTGGTACTCATAAAACAGCACGTCCGATTCCAGCCTTGGAAGTCCGCTCCAGTCTATAAATTCCGTATCTCCGACCAGCTGGCGAAAATGATCTGAGGATACCACTTCCGTTTTCAATAGAATCCCTTCGCTCACCAGCCTGTCCAGTAAAGTGGTTTTGCCACTATTCGAGGCCCCTACCAACACAACCAGTCCAGCATGCGGTAGATTAATCGTTCGTTCGGATGAAATGCTCATGAATTCTTCGGCTCCTTTCTGCGCGTAAATACAGCCATTTGGGTCGGTTGTCCAAAGCCTTCGACCTCTTCTCCGATCCCTTCCAGCGCTAATGAATAAGGAGCTTCCTCAATCCAATGCTCGCATCGTTCACGAAACTCGCTTCTGCTCCATTCAAAACGGTGATCGCCATGCCGCAGCTCTTGCTGATCCATACGATACACCTCATTATATTCTCGATTGGGAGTCGTCACGATCAGCACACCCGGCTGATATTCTGTCACAATCGTATCCATCACCCGGTTCAGACGATGCTTATCCACATGCTCAATGACTTCACACAGGATCATCACATCTTTTCCCCGCAGTTGTTCATCATAATAAAAGAGAGAGCCCATCATAGGTGTAGGGCGAATTGCATCGGCATGCCTTTCCAGCTTGGCAAAACGCTCCACAGCCCTCACCTGTGCATATGCAGACGGCTCCACCGCCCAAATCTCTTCAATGCCCTTCATTCGAGCCATCCGAGCCGAAAGCTTCCCTTCCCCTGATCCAAAATCTACGATTTTCTGTCTTCGGGGCAGCTTGCGAATCACATCCATAATGGCTTGATACCGCAGCTCATTTAGCCGCATTACAGGCTGTTGCTTTCCTTCCTCCAGTGACTGATCTTGCTGCTGATCCTGTTCGTGATTACGGTTTTGTTCTTGGACCGCATGTTTTTCAGTCTGTGTAGCAGCAGAATCAGATTGCTCAAATTGCTCAATCAGATTGGTAAAATGAAGCGTGCGTCGAATGATGAGCTCGCGCATCGGATGCTCTTGCAGCCAGCCTTCACCGTAACGTCTCAGCTTGTCAAACTCTTCTTCGCTAATATAGTAGTGCTTATAATTATCCAACACTGGAATCAACAGCAATAACTGACGCAGCGCATATTGCACCGTCTGATGGCCACTTAGCGTGACATATCTGACGGTGCTTCGATTTTTCAGCTGAAAAGAATAATCCGCTTCACCTCGTTCGATGGTCACTTGATAGCCCAGCGGCGCAAATAGTCCCTCCACCACAGCATCCGGCAAATCCGACGCAACAGGCCCAAACGATAACTCCAGCGCAAAAGGATGCGTCACCCACGCTGTATAGTCTTCCTTGGGTTTGCCGTTCAGGGCTGTGCCAAGCGCGCCGCGAATATAGGTACAGAACAAGCTGCTGGTTACAAACTCCCGGTCATTAATATATTGTGTAATGTCATAGCTATCCGGACTGTTTTTGACCAAATCTATTGAATCTGGTGAAGCCTGAATGACGATTTCTGCCTCTTCCTCTGTAAAAGTGGTGTACACCATGCGTACACGTGCACCCTTTTCCGTGCGATCATACGTATTGTAAGGGTTCTTGGCGAGCAAATGCGAAATCATCCCAGCATTGTTTCCGGTTGCTTTTAGCGTGATGTGCATACTCCACTTCTCCTTCCCTGCTTATGTTTTCCATACTTCATTCACCGCAGCGCGGAACATCTCGTCCAATTGCTGATCCCGTCCGCCCTCCATATGCTGAAGCAAAGGCGCCTTCTGTTCAAAATAAGCAATTTGCTGTTCAATAAAGTCATTCACCACCGAAAGCTGCGGCTCCATATCCAGCTCCTCACCCGCTTTTTTACGCTCCAGCAAAAGCTCGATCACCTGATAAAGTTCGGTATCAGCCGGAATGAATTCCTCCAGCAAGTCTACGAATTCCATCGGAGGCATGCTGTTGTATCGTTCAATCCAGCCACAGGCCAGCAGCGGGCGCAGCACGTAAAAATACTTTTTAATCTTCACCTGTTCACCTTGCAAATAATCCCGATAATTTCCCCGCGCCATATTCAGATAATGGTACATACATGACTTCGGAGAGAAGGTTAACGGCGAGATCGCACGAATCTGATCAGCCACTGAATACTGCTCCAGATAGGGAATCGGAGATTGCAGCCATTCCAGCAAAGGCGGATTGGATTTGCGAAATAAATGGAGCGCCTTTTTCAAATCCCAGCCGTTTATATCCAGCATATTGCTGATTGGCCGCTCAATCACATCCCGCTTATCAAAAATAGATAAATACCATTCTATGGGTCTTACATAAATAAATCGAACATCATAGTCACTGTCCTGTGAAGGAAACCCCCATGCCCGACTGCCTGATTCACAGGCGTATACAATGCGCACCTGCTCCTCCTGCTCCAACGCGCGCAGCTCACGCAAAATCGTTTCGCGCATTTCCGGTTGAATGAAACCCTGCCCATGCTTCACATCTGTCATGTTGTTCCCTCCCTTATCATTAAAGTAATTCCCGAATCTGTTCTCTAATCGACTCCTCCGTTTCAGCTACCGATAAGCGGCGAAGACGCTCTGTCGTTTCCTCACCCCACATCTCAGAAGGCCATTCCTTGAGTACATGAAGCGCTGCATGACGATTGGAGGTCACCGGACTCCAGAGTCCGGCAGCAACTAGCTCTTGCCCCATTCCTTCGTAAGAAGACAATAGCTGAAGCAAAATACCCAGACACTGATGCGCTTCATACTCCGGTCCAAAGCCTGGCACATCAGCAGGACCAGAAGCAATCTCTTCCAGAGGCAAGCGCTTGTCTGCAAAAGCCACCAGCTTACGAGCCCGTTGTTCATCCTCTGTCCTGATGAGTTCAAAGTACAGATTAGGCTTGACTGGGTGTTTGCTTAATTGATCAAATAGCACGGGCCATACATCTAGTGCTAACATTCGAGCTGCGCGAATGGCACAGTGAAGATGCGGTGAATCTGCATGATGTAGTTCCTGCTCTACCAGCTTCATCCACTGCGGATCGTCCATCATCTGCTGGCATATCGACGCGTAACGTTTACGTAATTCCGGCGTCCATTCATGCTCATAACGTGCCTCCCATGAATCGTCTTCTTCATCGAGGAAGTCCGCAATATCCATGATGATCGTAAGATGCTTCACAGTCGTACACATAGTCTAGCATGACGAAGGTAGTTGCCTATGACCATAGCGGCATGCTCATAATCGTCTATACTTTCCGCAGGTCCGCCTGCCGCCAGCAAAGCCGACAGTATATCGCCTGCTCCGTCAAACAACTCCCGATCAATGTGCGGTACAGCCATGGCTGTATGCAGCTCGCCTTTATGAGCGCATTCATAAGCAAGGTACTCATACATGACATTATTGCGGAATCCTTCCCGTAATAACCAATCACGTATTTCCTGCCGCGCCGGCTCCAGTCGTTCCACGACGTGAATACGTCCCCAACCATGTACCTGTAAGGCTAAATTATACAACTGCTCATTGGCCTGATCCGAAATATTACGGATAGCTACAGCCGCATATAGCGTGAATTCATCATGCTTGGCTAGTGTTAAAATAAGCTCGTGGTGCTGCTCTGTCTCCAGCAATCCGAGCAGCGCAATACCGACCTTCACCACATTGCGATGTGCTCCGTGTTCGGCCAGCCAACGCGCCTCCTCATACAATCGATCCGGCTGAATTGCTGGATGTTCGCGCACCGCATCTAGCAGCGGATCAATCAGGCTGAGCGCATTTCCCTCCATCAAGCGTACATACGTCTCACGTCTTGTTTTCATCCCTGGCTTGCGGCATTGTCTGGACAACAAGTGTGCTAGCTCCTTAATTTTCTCAGTCTCTCCATCTCCGCCAGCGCCATGATGTCCAAACGCTCCATCTAGCCCTCCTGCCACCCAACGCATCGTATGACCTGCCCAATATTCCTCATCATCCGGCAAATGATCATCCGTAAGCCTGCCCTGAGGGTCCAATCCCTGCTTAATCGTTTCATAAATCGAAAGCTTACCTACCCATGGATATAACACTTCATTTTTGAATCGTCCAAACATGTTGCCTCACCCTTCTGTTATGTATGACTTTTTACTTATCGTGCTACCTTATGTCCCTATAATCCTTTATTTTGGAAGTCATGAACATGGTGAAAGTATTACAAAGATGAATAAATTACCTTTTTCCTGCATCCCTTCCCTGATAGAATAAAGGGATACTTGTTTTCGGAGAACGGCTACAGAAACGGGGAATGCATCATGGCGAGAGAGAGTTTTGATAAAGAAATTCAATTCCTGCGTATGCTCACACTAACAAGCGGCGCTTATAATCGGCAGCAGTTTGCAGACAGACTTGGCATTTCGGTACATACCTTTGATAAAACGATCCGGCGCCTCAAGGAAATCGTCCAATCCGTACAACAGCAGTTGCCTGCGGAACAGGGACATGATTTTAATGAGATGCTGCGCTTTAATTATTACGAATCCACTGATCCGTTATTGTTATTCCTGTTTCGGGCCAAATCGCTCAAGGAATCGGAAAGCGTCCGCTTATCCCTTCTGCTGACAGCGCTGCAATCACAGCCTATGACCACCATGGAACTGCTGGACGCTTGCTGCAATGGGCTGCCTTCCGACAGTGCACTGCCGGATGAAAAAACAATCCGTTCTGATCTGAAATATCTGGTCGAAGTCGGCGTAGTTCGTAAGGAGCCTGGCGGCAGACCCTATCGCTATGCTGTCCGTAATGATCTGGTGACAGAACTGACGGACGAGGAATTACTGGACTTATATGATTTTGTGGACGTTATGGCCAACACTCAGCTCCCCTCTGTGCAGGGATATCTGTTGCGAGATCATCTTAAAAAGGCCATGCGCCGCCAGCTCGGAGATCGGGAGATGGCAGAGCCTTTTTTATATAAATACCATTATTATTCACGCATTCTGGACGAAGCCCATATTCATCCGCTTCTGCATGCCATTCGGCAACGCCGCTGCGTAACCTTTTTATATTTTTCGGCATCCAAACGAAGCATGTACGGGTCACAGAACACAAACCCACGATTTGAAAAAGAGACTGAAGGCCGTGAACATACCATTCTGCCCTTGCAAGTCATCTATGATCATCAATATGGACGTTGGTACGTGCTTGGTCATGTGGGCGGCAAAGGAATCATGAAGTTTCGTATGGAGGGCATGACCCAATTGGTGGAGGGCAAGCCTGTCCCAGAACAGCTTTATGCCGACCTGTTAGCCGTGTTGGAGGAAAAAATGCGGTACAGCTGGCTTGTTGATACGGGTCGTCCCGTGAAGGTAAGGGTACGTTTTTTTAATCCCGAAGGGGCAAAACGCAACTTTATTCGGGAACGTGTGCTGTCACAAGGACAATGGGGTACGATTACGGAGGAAGAAAGTGAATCCTTTATCTACGAAATCACAGTGAATGGAATCACTGAGATTAAACCGTGGATTCGCAGCTTCGGATCAAGCTGTGAGGTATTGGAGCCCCAGCGGCTGCGTAAGGAATTCAGACAGGAATGGAAGGAGCTGCAAGCCTATTATGAGCCTGTTCGAGAAAATATTTAACTATCAGATTGTCTCACGGTTGGATGAATCGGGCGCTTTTGCTACCACCTCGCAGGAAAGAGTCTGGCTTAAGTCCATGCTTGCAGACTCGGCAGCGACAGAGGCTTTTACCCCGTCTACACTTGATAAGCTTCGGCAATTACTTGCAGACGACGAGCCATTGGAGGCCGATGGCAGCCTGCGCGAAAAGGCAGGAGTTCCTGCTGCTTCGGTTTATCATCCGCTCCTGCGTGAATTGCGTTCCATTCTGCGATCCCGTTCAGGCATCTGTATGACCTACAAACTGCGCAACGGACGCCTACATGAGCGAATGTCCGGATTTCCCTATAAGCTGGAGTTTTCCATGGTCAAAAAAGAATGGAGTCTGCTATGGTATAATCGCCGACATCGCGCATTCATGTCTACTAAACTATCCAACATCGTAACCGTTACGGAGGATGAGATTCTTCCTGAAGAAGCCGAGAAGTTTACCCAACGAATACTCGGTATACTGGAGTCGCGCAAAGAACAGGGCATCATTGAAATTATTCCTGTATACAACGGTGAAATGTCTCGTATTTTATATGCTTTTTCCTGTTTTGAAAAAGAGGTCGAATATGTACAGGAAGCTGATACCTATCGTATTACGCTCACCTTCCAGGCAGACGAATGTGAATATGTGCTATCCAAAATCCGTTTCCTTGGCAAACGTGTCAAGGTCGTCCAAGGCTCACGGCTGATCTCACGAATGAAAGAAACAACAGCCAAAGCCCTCGCACGGTACGAAGAGGAATAGCTGCTGCAGAAATTAGGATCTATCCATGTAAAAAGCCCCCCCTCCGTCTGTTAATGAGACGAAAGGAGGGCCTATTAAATACAGTACGTATAAACGAAACGAGGTCATGTACTTACATCCGCACACGTCTGCTGTAACAAGCTAGTCCGTAATGTCAGTTACGGCAAGGCTTGTCCACGTGCACTGACATACAATTGATACCATTCCTCACGGGTCATCAGCTCGCTCTGGCGTTCAGCATCCTGACATGCTTGGATTCGTTCAGGATTGGCGCTGCCAATGACAGGCTGAATCCGTGCCGGATGCTTCATAAGCCAGCCCAGGACGATCGCTTCGCGTGTCGTCCCCTTTTCAGAGGCCAGCTTCTGCACCAGTTCTGCCGTCTTATGGATATGCTCAGGTTTTCCTTCCAGAGAACCTCCGCTAAAACGCCCCTGCGCCAGCGGTCCCCAAGCCTGGAGCTGAATATCCTCAGTTTGGCAATATTCCAGCAAACCTTCGCCAAAATGTACATTCGTCCCCGCCTGCTGGTTCACGTGTACGGTCTGATCTATAAAATGCAGATGTGCCAGGCTCATCTCCAGCTGATTAGCAATCAGCGGCTCCGTTAGGCTGCGCTCCAGAAAACGAATTTGGCTTACATTCATATTGGAAACGCCAAAATGCCGTACTTTGCCGGATGTCTTAAGCTCGCTGAACGCCTTTGCTACTTCTTCCGGCTCTACCAGCGGATCGGGGCGGTGCAGCAGCAGGATGTCTAAATACTCAGTACCCAGACGCTTCAAGATACCATCTACGGACTCCATAATATGATCATATGAGAAATCAAAACGGCCTGGGAGCGTGCCATCCGGCAAAAAAATGCCGCATTTGGACTGAATTACGATTTGTTCACGCAATCCGGGCTGTCCCTTTAAAATCCGACCGAAAATTTCTTCCGCTTTTCCCATACGATAGATATCCGCATGATCAAACATCGTAATCCCGATGGATTGTGCAGCTTCTACAGCTCTCTCCGCTTCAACGACATGCTCCTGTGTATACGGTGCATGGCTCCATTCTCCACCAAAAGGCATGCAGCCAAGTACCAGCCGACTATCGGAGATTCCACGTTTCTGTAAAGGCATAATTTTCATGCTGCTCCTCCTTGAACCCTCAAAGTATTCCTTGCTTCATCAACATTCGAATAGTTCGTCAAACCGCAAAAATCAGACGGAAAACATGTCGTTTCCCGTCTGATTTTATTTTAGTTACTTATTAGACAGCCCTTCTTATATGTAATAATCAATAGCCAACTTCAGCAGATAAAGCGCGAGCAAATGCAGCGGATAAAACAAATAGAAGAAGGTTCGTGGACCTTTTCCCCTCTCTCCGTTATATCGGGATAGCAAAGGGAGTGCAAAAATACAGGCCCCGCCGATCGCAAACGGATAAAGATATTCGTTCATTGTGCTGGCGTTGATGCCCATGATGCTGAGCGAATCGGGAACAGCCCATATAATGATGACTCCGAAAATGAACATAAGCGCAATTATTGCAATAATCCATCCGTTGTAAATCTTCTGTTGTTTGCGAGCCACATAGAAAGCCAGAACCAGGAACACTCCAATCACACTCCAGTCTCCCAAAAGAGAGACTACGCAAAGAGCCGAAATAGCCAAGTATTTAAGCACAGGATTGGTCGTGTTGTCATAGAACCATATTGCCAGTAGGCCCATCAACAACGTTAGCATGATGTTTCCCGAAGTATACCAATCTTTAAATACCAATCCGTAAGGCACCACACTGGCTAGCCCGGTTAGAGCAAGGCGCATTGTATATTTTTTGAAGCTTCTGGTATGGATATATCCTTCGGCTACAAAAAAAGCCATGATAGGCAATGTAATTCTGCCTACCACCTGAAAGCCCAAAAAATCGGCAAAAAATAGCCCTCCAATATGATCAATTAGCATTGCCAATACTGCAATTAATTTTAAACTGGTGGCATCAATGCCTTTCACCTCTGCTTGAACGGATAATCTTTGTTCCATATTCCTCCCCTTTTCTTCCCGAAGAACTATGCCCTCCGTATCTATTCTATTCGTAAACAGGTCTGTTCAGGAGGCTCCGGTCTCCCATCTTATCTAAGAGGTGCTTCAACAATTGGCGGGAAACGGGAATAATGCGCCTTGCTTCTCCGGAATTCTGATTGGTTTGAAAAATGATCTCCTTCTTGCTCTTATCTATAGATTCCACCTTCATCAGGTTTACGATAAATGCCCGATGACACCGGAACAACCTTGGGTCCTTAGCCTCAATATCTTTCAGATCGCCGTAAAACTCAAGAGTTCTGTTTTCGGAAACCAGACGGATTTTGTGGGGAACACCGGTTGTTTCAAAGTAATAAATGCTGGAGAAGGAAATTTGAAATTTCGTAAATTTATTGTCGAGTATAAACCAATCATTGACATCCAACACAGGCTTTCTTTGATGGGCAACAACAAGAACTTCTCTGACCTTTTTTTCCATTTCATCCTGAGTAGCATCCTTGATAATGAAATCAAGAGCTGCTACCTTATATTGGAAGGTAAGCGGAGACAGATGACCGTGGGTAGTTACAAAGACAATATGCCCATACATATCATATTTTCTGATTTCCTGGGCAACTTCCAGTCCCTTCATCTGACAACCAGAGATTTCAATATCAAGGAAATACAAGTTATTCGCACAAGCTTTAGATTCAAAAAGCAGGAGATCCGGCTTACTGGTGGCAATGAGATTGCTGCAGCAGATGCCAAGTTCCTCGCAGCTTTTACGGACCATCTTTTCCATTATGCGCTGCTGGATAAACTGATCTTCCAGAATAAAAATATTCATGATGTCGCTCTCTTTATAATTAATGTTTGCGTGAAAAAATCCGGTTCCTTTTTGGTATCCAAAGTTACATACTTGTTGCTGCGCAGCACCTTTGCTATATTGTACAAGCCAAGACCTCGATTGTCCGCTTTCGTTGAAAAGTTCCGTTTGTAGAGATCATTCACCTTAATCCCGTCAAGTGCAGAATGATTATAAGAGTTTCGTATCGTCACCGTCTGAATATCGTCTTCATGGATCAGCACAATATTTATGGACGGATTGCAGGTCTCTAGTGCCGCATCGATTGCATTGTCCAGGAAACAAGAGATTACTCTGCAAAGGTCTATAATATCCATATACATTTCACTGATACCGCTATCAATTTCCAGTTTTACGTCAACTCCACGCTTCTTTGCCACCAGCACCTTGGATGTAATAATACTCTTGAGCTCACTCACGTCCAGATTAATCAGGTTATCCAGACTATAGGAATATCCGTTCAACTGTGAGGCAGTAGGTTGGATAGAACTCTCATATATCCGCTTGATCATCGCCAAATCCCCAGTTCTGATCCCCTCGTCCAGCATTAACAGGATATTGGTATAGTCATGTCTGAAGCCGCGGATGTCTTCGTACATTTTTTCAATCTCCATAATATAAGCCTCCAGCTGCAGGTATTGTTCCGTCTTGTTCTTCTCTAGCTCACGTTCACGCAGGAAGCGATACAGCCAATTGATCGTCATCAGGAAGATGGAGGTCAAGCCGATCAGCATCAACACAATCTTTAATCTGCTTGGATACGGATTGTTGCTTTCACACTCCGAATAGATAATCAGTCCTAGTCCGATGATCCCCAAGACTAAGATTAAAGAAGCTCCGACGATAAGCTTAATCCGATATATCTTCAAAAGCCTGACCGCCGGAGTAGGAAACAAATAAGACACAAGCTTTCGGAGCGCCAAGTAGATCAGCGGAGGTGAACAAGCGGTTAGGAAGGGCGCCGTCCATTTGTTTTTATATTCATAAGGAACCGCATAGCTGATTACCGTTATGAAATAACCCAGCAGTGTCGTAATGAAGATGGTAAGGATGGCGTAGAAGCCTATGACCCACAAGGATTCATATTTGTCGGTCAACCACCCGTATAATGCCAGTAGCACAAATAGAAATAGGTAAACAATCAGTCCGAAGTTATTCAGAGCTGTTATTCCGATAAAATAATACATGACTAAAAACAGCAGCAGCTTATAATTCATACGGAAAACGCTTAGACCATTGCCGCTGACCATATGATATATTACAAGATAGCTGGTGTATTGCAAAAAATAAATGCCGGATGTAATCATTTTTTGTTCAATTTCCAAACTTTTGGGTTGACTGGTTCATAGAACAACCCGAAACAAATCCCTCCTCCTTCACCTCTTTTACTCATATGCTCCAGTAGCTTAGCCTTGAGTCTCTGAGTATGGTTATTTCTGTATTCTTTAATATTCTTGATATTGTTCATAATTGGCATAACTCCTTCTCATTATGGAATAGAATACTGGTGTGATGACAACTGCTTCAAGAAACAGCCCAAATATTAACCAAGGATAAAAATCTAGTGCGATGGCCATGAAAACAAACACTATACTTAAAAAGATAGCTTGTAATCTGCATGCTCTTCTGAACTTCGGATCTACCAATGGATTGCACTCCGTATCGGCCGGAGCGTATCTGACAATCAGAATGATAGAAAGCAGACAGAGCGTCGCCAAAAAAAAGCGGTTCCATTCTACTTCCTTTAAGAGCCAGGGAACAAACACAAAGGTCAGTAGACTGACCCAGGTGCAATGATGCGACTTGCGAGCATGCCAGCCAAAGGACTTTCGCCGGACCACTGTATAGGAAAGCAGCATCGCAGCCGTTTCGGCTAATACACCGAGCAAACAGGCACTGATCAATACAAGAAGTATTTTTTCTGTGCCAGCCAGTATGTTCTCCAGATAATAAAGCACATAAGCACGCTTCTCCGCTTCCAATTCTTCGTCTTGAAAGTATTTATCAACGATCCACGTTGACAATTGATGATACAACGCCACCGCCCCTCCCTAACTTAATTGTGCGGGAAGCTGGAATTGAACATAATCACGATATTTATCATGCCAACTCATTAATTCGTGATGCGTGCCTACCCCGTTACTTCTCCTTTATCCAAAAAGATTATCTGGTCCGCTTTGTAGATGGTTGACAAACGATGAGCGATAACAATGGTCATTTTATTCTTGGAGAGAAGCTTGATTACATCATGGACGAGCTGCTCTGACTCGCTATCCAGGTTGGCGGTAGCTTCATCAAACAGCAGAATCTCATGGTCTGAAAGCAAGCATCTGGCAATCTGGATTCGCTGCTTCTGTCCCCCCGATAATTTGACTCCCCTTTCTCCAACAAAGGTATCCAAACCATCCGGTAATTGATAAATTACCTCCTTCAAGCCTACTGTATCAAGAGCCGCATAAATCTCATGGTCATCCGCGTCTCTGTTTAGGCCATATACCAGATTGTCTCTCACTGATCCTACCAGTAAGTCACTATCCTGCATAACATAGGATATTTTGCGACGCCATTCTTCTGTCCTAATCTTATCCAAATATACATTATTGTAATAGATTTCTCCATTATATTCTGAGTAAAATTTCTCTATTAAAGAAAATATTGTTGTTTTTCCCGAGCCGGAAGGCCCTACGATCGCTGTAGTGGTACAGCCTCTGAAGGTTAACTCCACGTTGGATAATACCGGTTGGCCCTGGTTGTACGAGAAAGAAACATTGGCAAAATGCAGGATATCCGAATTCTGATCATGACTTTTCATGTCCGGCACACTGCCTAACTTTTCTTGCTTCTCATCTCGCTGGTTATATATGGTATAAATTTCCTTACTTGCTCCCTTGGCCTTTTGATACTGCGAGAAAAAACTGCTGAGCTGGGTCAGAGGCGAAACCATTGTAAACAAATAAAAGATCATGGATACCAGAGTACCTGTAGTGATATGTCCAGCGGCAATGCCGGCGCTTCCATACCAAAACATTCCTACCAAAGCTAGCATGATGATAATTGTGACAATCGGCTCAATGACAGCTGACAATATTCCCTCTTTGATGTTCAAGCGAAAGATACGTCCAAGTATCTCCCGAGTATATTTCATTTCAAGCTTTTCCGACGTCGTCGCTTTAATGAATCTGATGTTATAGAGAATTTTGGATAACTCACCGGAAAAGTCTGCGGCTGCATCCTGTGCCTCAACCGCTACCCTATTCATCCTTCTTCCAATGGGATAGATTAGTAGCGCCGTTATAGGAATCAGAGCAACGAGTACACTCATTAATCTCCAATCCAACACAAATAACATGATGATGCAACCAGTGACCATCAGGACATCAGCCAGAATAGAAGGCAGAGTGATAGCTAGAAAATTACTTACAATAGCAAGGTCGTTCGTCATTCTGCTGATGATTTTGCCGTTCTCGTTGTTATCAAAATAATTAACCGGCAAATGGATAATTTTTTCCCAAATTTTCAGTCGCAGTTCCTGAAAAAACTTGCTCCCCACATATCTGAGGAGCAGAGAAGACACGGCGTTTAAAATCCCTCCGGCCAGAAACAGCGAAATAAGCACAGCTGCGGTCTGGATCGTCAGCTCCATAGCTGAGATCTTATCGACAAGCTTGCCTGTCATGATCGGCAATACTAATGAAAAAGCGGCGGAAATCAGTGTAAATACGATGCTCCAAGCAAGCGCAAGCTTGGGCCATCTCGCAATTTTGATTAACTTCAGCAAGGAATGGGCCGTTTGTTTTTCTTCACCGATCTTTTTATATGCCGTGCTCTCCATATTCAATTCCATTATGGCTTAATCACCTATTTCTCTTTGTGATTTTCGTATTCTAGCAAAAACTTCATTGCCATTGTATAGACACCTGCGGCTATCGCTACCATGACAATATAGGAGAGCGACAGCTTGGTTCCTATCCAGTCCGTTTGGTTGCTTAACTGGAACAGTAAGAAGCACACGGCGCTTCCGGCAAGAAACTCCAAAGAGTAGGAGAATTTCCGCCCTCTCTTCAACCTATCTAGTATAATATCCACTATAATTACAGCGGATGTAAGCATAAAAGAAATTTTATACAGCATAATCTTATCTTCAGCAACAATCTGCTGATCCTCAAAACTTGCAAAGTATCTGGCCAAAATTGTACCGATTACTAGGTATAATACGACAACTAGCACATTTATTCCGACACATTCGGCTGTGCTGTAGGTAATAGTCCCTTCGCTTCGTTGAACCAGGGTCGCTGCCAAGCTTGAAATAAACAGGACCAGAAACCAAATATAAAAATATGCATCCAGTTGAAAAGAGAGAAAATCGGTAATCAGTCCCACCATGACTGTAATAATTTCTTTTAATAAAATGAACATTACCGTCTCCTCCTGTTAGCTAAATACCAGCATCTGCTTCCATGTACTCAAGTTCTCATTATCACAGGTCAGCAGTGTCAGCAATACACCTGCACATCCATCGAGCAGCCCAACTTTATCGAGAGATAACGGATCATCGACGCTTCCCTCAAGGTCTATAAAAGGTACTCCCTCACCAGTATTTCGATATGATAACAAACGATGCAAAAATTCATCCTTAAACGGCATGGCTGCCGCACGGCTGAAATGGTGCTGAATCAGGACCAAGCCTGCATAGCCGTGACAGATCGTCGGTGAAATTACCTTTCTTAGCGAATCTGGTCTGGAGTAGACGGTATTGAACAATTGCAGAGCCTGCTGCTGCAGTGCTTTGTCCTCCAGGGCCAATCCCAGCCGGAACATAGCCACAGAAGCTCCCGGTGTGCCGTAACACCATGCATCTCTGTGATAACCTGGATTCCGACTAGTCTCTGCGGATTCATCCGGTGTGAACATATTAGGTATGACAAGGGTGCCGTTCCACTCCCTGATACTTCCGTGTAGAAAAGTCTTGGCAACTTCCAGTACTTCTCTCAATCCAGTTAACGGGTAGCGGCGGAGATGTGCAACGGCCAGCAGATTAATGGCTCCTGTAATTCCGTGCGCCATGCCAAGATTATAATAAATGGTCTGTTCGGGAAGTTCCTCGAAATGTCTCAGCTTGCCTACAGCATCCGTAATCAGTTGAAGTATCTTAAGGAGCACTGCATCCAGCTTCCCAACGTATCTGTCCTGGCGTTCCTTAACCTCCATTAATGTAGCTGCAATCCCCGTCCAGCCTGAAATCAAATCCAAGTCGCTATCCTCAATCAAAGAGTCTTCCAATTTCCCTCTTGTCTCCTCATAGAACTCCCCGTAGCTGCTAAGAAACATATCCAGCGTCTGCGAGAGCACATTTGTATATCTTGTTGAACCTCTTGAACACTCGTTGAACAGATAAATAACGCCTGCTAATCCGGTATACAGTGACAATGAATGGAACGGTATATTACCGATTAAACGCACAATCTCCTGATTGTACTTGAAAGCAAGCGCAGCCCACCCTTCCCCCGGGTAAACTTCATCTAGCTTATCCAGAAGAAGGCTGATCCCGGGGTATCCTGAAGCCAGCGATATCAGCTCCATTTCAGGGTAATCATGCATGGCGTGCTTCTTGATTAGCAGGGTTACAGTATCTATATCTTTGTAAATTTCTGCGCTTTGCCTGACTATTTCAGATAAATTTCCCGGGACTTGTTTGACCGCCATAAGCTCCTCCTCAATAGGCAACATGATATTTGCTTACCTGTAAATAATCTTCCAAACTGAAGTAGCATAGGTGTAGGGCAAGCTCTTCTTTTTCCCGGTCCAGGCCGAACACTCTGTTGCAGAACATGTGCATGATGCTGAACATAATATCATCGTAGTAATTGGTTCTGTCGTCAGCTTCCCGGATAGCCGTGAAATATGCAGCGTATTGCCGCAACCTGTCGTCTTTATCGCTTGCTGGCATGGATATGGAACGGGTCTGTTGAATCCTTTGGAATAGCGCTTCTTTGTGTTCCCGGTACTCCTGTCTGAATTTCTTTGGATCAATAATCGCAGCCATAGCCTTCAATTGATCTTCTACCAGCGGATACGCGCAGTTCACAACCTCAAAAAGTCCGGTGCAGCAAAATAACATCTGATCGGTTGCATTAATTGACCTCTTCCCTGCATAATAGCCTGAAACTAGATAAGAATCGATAGCAAATAACCTCTCCGCTTGTTCAATGAAGGCTGTGCCGCCATACCGCAAAATTTCAGGCCGGTAAGGAACAACCGAATAGGAACTAACCAATCCGGACGAGGTTACAGTATTCAGGAAATCAAAAACATAGTTCAAGGCCGTGAAACGCTGATGCTCTACGCTTCCCGACATTTTGCACCTTAGCCTGATATGCGGCTCCTTATCTGCATACTGGACAAAAAAAACCTGGTCAATGAAGTACTCGGCGCTATTGTCCATGAATGTCTTAAATGCACTGCCCAGCAAATCGGTTAGCAGTTCCTGATTGTAATATACCTGCAGGGATATCCAATCCGAACCTGGATAATAAACAGCATTCACCGAAGAACTCAGCACTTTATTTAAGCTTTTATCGGTAGCCTGTGCAGACAATCTGTCTATCGGCAAGTACTGAAACATCGGGCTTTTGCAAAAAAATACGCACTCCTCCATATACCGGTTAACGGAAGCGAACAATTCTTTCTCCGTCTCCATAATAACAGCCGCCTTGCCTTCCGGATTCCGCGTATATTCTTTGTGCAAAAGCTTTCGATGATGATGGCGATCCAAATCCAGCAATAGCTTATTGTCCAGCTCCACCAAATATACATATCGCGGAATGTTATACTTTATGATCCAATCCTCCAAAAAGGCCAAAAACTGTTCTTCGCTCTGGAGCCGTTTATCCGCATATAATGTCCATTTTTTAGGGCAGATGATGATATTTTTATAGGTTACTCTCGGTGTAAAAGAAGAATCATAGAGATACTCCTCCAGATGGGACCATCCGGTCTGATACTGCAGATTAATATCATTCAGAAACCGGATCAGATAAGGAGCCAGCTCTGTATTGTACATGCTACTGAGTTTTGGAAATACCAGTTCGCCTGTTTCCCTGTGCTTTAGATAAAAGTATCCCGAATCCTCCACACCTACCAATAATTGGGAAATATCCAAATTCCGATTCTCGGGGAACGTGGCCATATCCATGGATTGATCCGGTGTTGGGCCTGCCGTCATAATATTAGTTATTTTGGGGCTGAATGGGTAAAATGAGATTTCAGCGGCGCTCTCCCCTGCTTTCTGATCCTTCGGGTTCCTGACAAAACGGAAGATTTCATCACGGCTATCTTTGTCAAACATGTAGGCAAATCTTCCGAAGCTCTGACACGCTTCCAATGATCCGGCTCTGTTGTTTAAATAAAACGTAACTTCACCTTGTTCATTCTCCATGCACGAATAATACAAATCGAACGAGACATGGACATTCTCCAGACTCAATTCAGACAGCTGTTGGATTTTGGCCTCGTCAAGCACGATATCCGAATGATTGGCAAGCGCTTCAGTCTGCCACTCAGCAATTAGCGCCTTGAGCTGTCGGAACCTGCCTTCATCCTTATGCCTGTGCTTATCTCCATTCTGGTAGTGGCTCTTGTACTCTTCAGGTTTGCCGAGCCCCAACGTCTTACTGAACAACTGCAATAAAGGCACTTCTTCATATACTCCGTACTTCTCAGTAAATTGCTGACGATAGTCGGAAAGTGTATCCTCTTTCCTGTACGTAGAAAGCATGCTCAATATTGAAGCTACTTGGGCCAACGCTTGCCTATCGCTGTCCGATAAGTGAATTTCATTTGCTTGATTCAGCCTTACGTCTATTTTGACCAAGTCGCCCTGATACTCGGGAAGGATAAGCTGGACTAGTTTTCGGACAGCCTCAATGCCTTCGCGTTTGACCGCAGCAACTGTGATGTCCTGAATGGCATGTCCAACTCTCTCCAAAATATCTGCGTAATATGCTGCCTTGGGAGCAGCGAGCATCTTTAGTGTACGGATCAGATGCTCCAAAGGAGCGCTATCCCGAGGATTGGGAATCATCTCACTTACCAAAAAGCCTTGTTCTATCAATTGCTGCAAAAAATCTGTGCTGATCGTGTCATCCACGCCGAAGGCATCTTTTATAGCTTGCATAAGCTGCAGAAAAGTCTGCTGCTCTTTATCAAGGATCTTCATGATGAAATCTATGACCGGGGTTTTGAGAATAGATATATTTTCAGTGCTTCGTTCCTCCTGATCTGCTGCAAACAGAGTCTGATAAGAGATGACGAGCCTGTGATGGTCAATGTAAGAGGTGTTATTTACACTCAGTCTCAATTCATTGCGGACATCCGCATCCCCATGGAAAAGCCCTATTAAGCGGTAAATTAGGCTATAATCCGGAGTTGCCCAGACGACATGTTCTCCGGCGCCTCCCGTGTTTCCAAACCGGGAAATGCCTACTCCCGCGAACAGTCCAAACGGTGTTGGTCTACAAATTGCCCGCGAAATGAACTTGCTTAGACTAAGGATAAGATTCCGCTTTTTTTTGGACTTCAATGTTCTGCCTTGTTCCAGGCTTTGCAGTGCAGCGTAGGTCGAGGGGCTGGAGACATAAATGGAATCCATCAACCCCTGCTTCTGAACGAACCGTACAAGTCTTTCAAGATATTCATCATCGTCTAGTTGTTCATGATCAAATATCCGCGTATAATACTCCATGCCAAGCAACGTCTTCCGGTACATGTAATTTTCCGAGATTTCAAAGTTTTCCAACATGCAATCAACCTCTCATCTGTCTTAAAGCACGAATTGAACCGGCAAGGCTTACTTCATAATAATTCCGCTGAACATCAATCGGTCTCGCGCCTTGACGGAGCAGACACTCCATTTCTCTGCGCCCGGCATTCATCCCCTGCGCGATAAGCTCTCCGCTAAGAGAGGCAACAACTCCGCTGAATAAGGCGCTGGCAATACTCGTACCGATACCTACTGTGTATGCTTTGTCAAATCCCAGCACTTCGTATAAATAATCCTCTGTGTCGAAGCTTGATTTGGCAACCATTACCCAATCATTGTTGTAATTGATTTCATACTCATCACCACTAGGCGCAAAAAATTGGCCGCTGAGCGTATTACTGAACCCGGAGATATCCCCGTTCTTATTAGTTGATCCAATTGGGTATACTCCCTTTAAATTCGCAGGCACTCTGTACTCCTGCGTAATATCGCGTCCATCGTTTCCTGCGGAACAGACTACCCAGATGCCTTGCGCATTAGCGCAGTCAACCAAAGCCTGAAACCGATTGAACTCGAATAAGTCGACCTCATATTCTGTACGATAGCTGATGTTGATAATTGGATATCCTTTAGCAATACCCTCTTCCAGCGCTCTATACAACCATTCAAGCTTGCTTATTCCTTTTTTGTCCGTAATTTTGTAGACAACAACCCGAGCGAAAGGGCATATCCCCTTCAATATATATTTGCCGGTAACAGAGCTAACCATTTTTGTACCATGCCCGACGTAATCGCTTAGACAAGGCTCATAAGGTACAAATGACTTGCATTCTGCCTCAACTAGATTACCTTGGATCTCTGAGTGGGATTTATCGACGCCTGTATCAATAAACAGGATAGTAAGCGGCTGACCAACAGTTGCACCACAACTAAAATGATCGGTCAGCCGGGCTACATGCCAATTATATATATTAGGTTTTATCATGCAATCTCCATAATGTAAGTAGGGGTAGCCCATTTCACTACCCCTGACTTACGAATCGCTTATGAATTATTTACAATTGGAACAAGAACCGGTACAGATACAGGTAAGAGTTTTACATACTGCTTTGGATACCTTAATGGTTGTCTTGATGATTGAAGCTTGTGGGCTAAGCTCACTGGCCTCATAGCTCTTTCTTAAATCAAGGTCAAACATTTGATCTACTTTCATTTTCCTCTTCCTCTCTAAATTAAATTCTAATAAACATGATTTCAGTGGTACCCCTTAATCATGTTTATTGTGAGTGACTGTATGTCATATCTTGCTGTCGATGAATAAAGAATATATCTAATTCTCCCGTTTTTTAAACTTTATTCCTAAAAGGTATTCCAAACCTCCTAAATTGCAGTCATTTTGCTTCCCATGCGGCATGACAAAAAAAATACCGACACAGAGCGGAACGATTGACGCTTAGAGCATGACGGATGCTTGCAAGAATCCGGTATGTTCCTATACAGGTGTCTCGTATAAGTCGGCTGAAGAAGAGATGCTTAGCAAAAAGCGCTCGCCCTATGTTTACGATACGCTGGATCTTGTGGACGAACTGCGATTTTTTTCAAACAGGACATGACTGTAAAGGAATTGACCGACGCACTACGTGTACACGGCATCTCATAAGTTGACCCGTTTGAGGCAGCTCTTGCTGAAATGGAGAATAGGCTTGGTGTTTCCTTCTCTGATTACTTGGTTTTTTCAAGAGGATCCTGAAGAAACAAATAAGGTCGAAGAACGGAACATGAACCGTGAGACTTTTAAAATTCTCACGAATATAAGCTATAATCGACAATTAATTAGCCATAACCTTATGAATTGTGGCTTATTGATTTGTCAGGAGTGAAATTAACCTATGAATATGGCAAAGATGTATTCAATGTTTATGTCTACCATATCGCCAATTCACTTCTGTAACTTCGATTAATGAGGCTGGATCTTACATATAAATGAGTCGAATCTCTTTGACCCGATCCCCATCTTTTTATCCGAATATCCCCATGCTCAGATAACGCTCTCCGGTATCCGGGGCAATGCAGAGTACCCGTTTGCCTGCTCCCAAACGCCGGGCTTCCTGAATGGCCGTCCATATTGTAGCCCCACTGGAGGGCCCGACGAGAATCCCTTCCTGAGCAGCAATCGCCCGTGTCATCGCAATCGCATCCTCATCGGAAACCTGTATGATTTCGTCATACACTTCCGTATTCAGCACGGTGGGAACAAAGCCCGGACTCGTTCCCACCAGCTTATGCGGACCGGGTTTTCCCCCAGATAGGACGGGCGAACCCTTGGGCTCGACCACAACAATCCGCAGATCCGGCAAATGCTGGCGCAGCACTTCACCTGTACCCGTAATGGTACCACCCGTTCCCGAAGAAGCGACGAACACATCCAACCGCCCCTCCGTCTGCTCCAAAATTTCAAGTGCCGTGGTTGTACGATGGATATCAGGATTTGCTTCATTTTCAAACTGATGCGGGATAAAACTCCCTTCAATTTCTGCCCCCAGTTCGAGAGCTTTACGAATCGCTCCTGGCATCCGTTCTTCCGCTGGTGTCAGTACGACCTCAGCCCCATAGGCTTTTAAAATATTGATCCGTTCCTTCGTCATATTCGAAGGCATTACCAAAATCGCACGGTAACCTCGAGCTGCCGCATTCATCGCAAGACCAATCCCCGTGTTGCCACTGGTTGGCTCAATAATCGTGCCTCCCGGCTTGAGATGTCCCGCCTTTTCCGCCTCGGCAATCAGATTGCCCGCCGCCCGATCTTTAACACTGCCGCTTGGATTAAAATACTCCAGCTTCACATACACTTCCGCATCCTGCGGTCCTGTGAGCCGTTGCAGCCGCACACAAGGCGTATCTCCGATTAAGTCCGTAATACTATGTACCACTTTAAGTGTCATTGTTATATCCTCCCCGGATCATTCCTTACAACGTCATTTCCTATCTTCATATCATACTACCACCAAAATAACATAATTGGCTCCTTCCAACCTGTCGCTTTTGTAAATTACACAAACCTTATCAGCTTAGTATGTAAAATTCTTGCAAAATGGGTCGCCAGATGTCGGCTGGAATGATATACTCGCATTACTATTTTTCAGGAGGATACAAGAAACTTATGAGTACTCAAGAAAATATGACAGCTAATCGCTTTCCCCCCTCCTTGCTATGGTTAACCCTTGGTGCCTTCGCCATCGGCATGACCGAATTCGTCATTATGGGACTTCTGCCCAATGTAGCCCATGATCTTCATGTTACGATTCCGCAAGCCGGGCAATTAATCACCAGTTACGCGCTTGGTGTAGCCATTGGCGCACCTGTGCTTACTGTATTAACCCATAAGGTTCCACAAAAGAAGCTACTGTGTCTGCTGATGTCCATATTCATTCTAGGGAATCTTTTTTCCGTCATTGCTCCTAACTACGAGCTTCTGATTGCAGCCCGTATGGCTACTGCGTTATCGCACGGAACCTTCCTGGGTGCCGGTTCCCTGATCGCTGCCCGGCTGGTCCGTCCTGATAAGCGGGCAGGGGCCATCTCTATGGTGCTAACCGGATTGACGGTAGCGAACATTATTGGCGTGCCCTTCGGCACCTTTATCGGACAGCAGCTCGGCTGGCGCGCTTCCTTTGGAGCCATTGTTGTGATCGGCTTGATTTCTCTCTTCGGAATTATTCGTTACATTCCGGTGATTCAGCAGGACAAGCCTTCCAGTCTCAAACAAGAAGTCAAAAGCTTATTTAATCCAAAAGTGCTGCTGATGCTGCTGACAGGTGCAGTTGGCTGTGGTAGCTTGTTCACTGTCTTTACGTACATTACGCCCATGCTTACGGATATTAGTGGCTTTGCCGAACACAGCATTACCTGGATTCTCGTCCTGTTCGGCCTAGGCGTCACGATTGGCAACATTGTTGGCGGCAAGCTCGCAGATTGGAAGCTGCTTCCGTCCTTGGTTGCAAACTATGCTGTACTGGCCATTATTCTGGCCATTCTGACGTTTACGCTTCAAAACAAGGTACTGGCCGTGATCACTGTCTTTATCTGGGGGATTGCCGCATTCGGCATCATGCCGGGGATTCAGGTTCGTATCATGAATCTGGCCTATGAGGCTCCTTTGCTAGCCTCTACCTCCAGCCATTCCGCATTGAATCTGGGCAACGCAGGCGGTGCTTTTATCGGAGGAGTCGTTATTAACCAAATGGGGCTACCCGCCATTCCATGGGTTGCATCACTCATTACTGTCGGCGGTCTGCTACTGATGCTGGTCAGCTACATGATGGATCGCAAGACCGCTCATACTGAAGCGATAGCAGAGATACAGTCATAAGAAAAAGGACTTTCGTTCATTAGAGCGAAAGTCCCTTTTTTATGGTCTACATCCACGCATCCTGCCTCGTCGTTCAGCTTAACCAATCATCAAAAAAGTCTCGGTATCCCTGCTTCATCACCTGACTCGAAAACTGTTCCATGGCGTATGTCTGATTCTCCGCAGAAACCCGGCGAGGTGAAGCCGCAGCCATATTGACCAGCTCGAACCAGTTTTTCTCATTTCCTGAAAAAGAATGCGTAGAGCTGATGTGCCCATAGCAAGGGTGCTCGGGTTTCACCACGATTTTCCCCATCGCGAGCGCTTCGGTCAGCGGCATTGCGAACGTATCGAATTTGGAGCAGCTCCAATACACCTTCGCTGTGTTCATCAGTGCAAACACCTCGTCTTGCGTCAATGCAAATTGAAGTTTTACATTGTCCGGGATGTCGTACTTCTTCATGCTCTCCTTGTAGCGTTCACCACCAAACACCATATAGACATCCTTGTCAGGATTATGCCGCGCATACTCCAGCACCAGATCCGGACGCCGATTTTCTTCATCTCTACCAATCCACATCACCCGGTTCTCCACCACTTGTGAGGGATCAAAATGCTTTTCCACCAGCCGCTCATTAAATCCGATCGGGATGACTGTCACATCGGTTACGCCAAACTTCGAGGCCATCTCCTGCTTGAGAAAGGCAGTCTGTACGATAGCCTTGTCCACAATCTGATAAAAAGGCTTCATCATCTCATAGCCTGTCAGTGCCGGATCTGGAAAACTATGTGGAAAGAGTACGCTGTTTTTAAAAAACATGTTCAAATAAGTAAAGCCAGATACCGTATAAATAACGTGCTCAATCTGCTGCTCATGCAGTTGATCCAGTACAATGTCATAATTGACCAGGTCACTCTTTTCATGCTCATAGCCTGGAAGCCAGTCATGGCTACTTACGTGGCGCTCCGGCGATACAAATACGATATCTACCCCCAGTTCCAATCCGATCTGCTTCAGACGTTCTGCAAAAATACGAGGCCCTTGTGCTTCAGCAAATTGTATTTTTCTCATGACCAAACCGACTTTTTTCATGGATTTATTTCCCTACCTTCTTTGGCTGACTATATAGAATCTGTGCCTTAAGCCACTACTTGCATGGTTGGACTTGTACCCCATCCATCATCGCTGTACATTGGTTTAAACAAGCTAACGTTGCATCCAATTGGGACTCTAATTGCTCTTTTGACCATTTGTCGCTATTTCTATGCAGTTCTGTACCCATCCTTTGCAAATCACTTGTGATTAGCAATAGCATCCAGAGCGAAAATACCACAGCAAACATACCATACTCCTGTATAAATGCCGTTCGATCACCCTTTATCCCCAACAGCTCCAGCTGTTCCAGATAGGTGTCCAGCATACGAATACGCAATTCAGACGTCATACGTCGAGGGAACAACGGATGCGACATGTCGATTAGGTGATATACATCCCACAGCGGTGTGTTTAGATGAGCATGCTCCCAATCCAGCACCCTTAGCCTCTCCCCACTCAACGCATAGTTCCCCGGATGAAGATCACCATGAGACAGTACAAGCTGGTGTGAAAAAGATAGATGCTCCAGCTGTGCATAAATACGCTGCATCTGCTGCTTCGAAAAACCGAGTGAGCTGCAAAGCTCTAACATATCTGGCTTGCGTGTGTGCAGCTCGGAAACCATCTCCTGGATGAGCGGCTTCGGTCCACGCAATGGCATCCCGGCAAAACGACCCGGCGGCAAAGCATGCCACCTTGCGACAAGTCCAACAGCTTGCAATAGGGTTTCGTCTGCATGTAGATGATGTAACGGACCAAGATCCTCAAACACCATCCATTCTCCTCCGCCATCTGCGTCTGTATCGGAACAAGCTAGCAATTGGGGATAGATGGGTGATAATGCTGGAAGCACATGCTCATACACCCATCTCTCCCGTCCCTTCTGATCATCATTGGTCAGGGGTTTAAATATATAACTTTCAGAGGAGGACACGTAAAAACGTTCCACATGTCGGCCATTCGTACCTGTATATAAAATTTCACGACTGTGCACCAGCGTATCATTTAAAGTACCGTCATGATTCACATATTGATGAAATAGATTCATAGCCACCCAACTTTTTTGTATAAAATGTAATAGCACGATCATAACATAGTCCTCGTTCTGAACGAAGCCCAGATCATCTTAGGGTTAACTTAACATACCAAAAAAGGGGCATGTCCTATCAGATCATCCGACCTGTTGGACAGCCCCTTTCCTATCCGTACTCCTATCCTACGCTAACGATTAGTATTTAGTATTGCCGGACTCGCTCGTATTGCCAGATTTAAAACCTTTGAACAATTGTTTTACATTATGATAACGAGTATTCGTAATTTTAGCTTTGCTGTTAGGACCGTCCGATCTCAGGATCGAATCCTTGACGTTGGAAATATCCGAGTTATCCAAAGTCATATTCACTCTAAACGTAGAGCCCCCAAGTTGGCGAACCAGCTTACCGATATCATCGGCTCTAAAGTTTTTAATGTTAATCGTGCCTTCGGCATTGATTTGGAATACTTTATCATATGCATGGAACGCTCCACCACCTGTAATGTTCACCGTGCCTGGTTCTTTAAGCGTCAATGCATCTTCACCGACATCCTCCCACGTTACGTTGGAAATGGTGCCATTGCCATATACATGCACACCATCCGCAGCAGGCGCAGCGATGATCACATTTTTCAGCGTTGCATTATTTTCTAGCTTAAAGATAGGCTTTTGAGCCTCTTTCTGGCTTCCATCTCCCAAGGTATCGGGGTCAGCCACTACGGTCTTGCCTTTACCATCGTATACTTCTCCAGCTTTAACAAGTATGGTCTTGTGAACGACCTCTGGAGCTGCATGGGCAGAGTAATTGCCGACAAATAACGCGATTAACATACCGGATAAAGCGATACTCATTCCCTTTTTCAATACTTTAGCTGTGTTTGTTTTCATTTCAATTCATCCCTCTCCTAGATCGTTTTTTATTCTTATCTCCAATTCTTCGTTGACTAGAGCGCAAGCGCGTAGACCGTATCACCACCTTCGTACAATGAACCCATTGACCGATACATGTCCGTAAAGTTATATTTAACTATTTGCATATGTATACTTGGTTTTTGGTTCAAAGTAGCTTCTTTTTTATAAATTAAATCAATCACAAATTGTAAATAGAGCGATTACATTTACAATTTGCATAACTCTATTATATTCCTACTTCCAATAATTTCAATACGTTTTTCGGCAAAATATGTCCTTTTTTTCAATTAAGTACACAATATTGCCTCTTTTATACTTGTACAAGTTTGTTTTTCTTCCATTTACGCATTACATAACACTTGAATACCTAGTTTTTTATCTGCTGTTCTATCACTCCATTGGTAATCAGAGTCTCTTTTATCGTATACCTCATTGCTGATGTGCTCTGTACTATTGAATGACACGGTTGATGAACGTATAATGTATTTAGTGCTTTGAAGCGTTACATCTCAACATTACTGGTGAGAAAAGAGTGGTTATGTGCAAAACAATAGTGAGATTCCATTAAAAGAACAAAATATTGTGCTCATCGGCTTTATGGGCGTGGGCAAAACAACGATCGGTTCCCATCTAGCGCGCAAGCTGTATCGCGATTTCGTGGATATTGATCAGGAGATTGAACAAGAGTACAACATGCCTACAACAGAAATTTTCAAAACTTACGGAGAGAAGCGTTTCCGTGAGATTGAAAAAGAGCATATTTTGAAGTTGTGCAGCAATACGCGTCTTAAAATCATTTCTGTTGGCGGTGGCGCGTTTCTACAGGAAGAGGTGAAGCAGGCTTGTTTGGCTTCCTCCATTGTGTTCTTCTTGGATTTAAATTGGGATTCCTGGAAAGATCGGCTCAAGATGCTGATTGACACCCGCCCTAATCTGCAAAACAAGACGTTAGAGGAAATTGAAGATCTTTTCCGTTCCAGACAGGACATTTACGCGGTGAATCACTCCAAGATCGATACCGATCAGTTGGATGCGGAAGAAGTCGCAGACTATATTATTCAAACACTGAATCTGGGTTGGGAATTGTATGAACCTACTCGGGGATTGAATTAAGCATTACAAAAAGGAGGACCCCAGCATGCTTATCGCATGGGGTCCTCCTTTTGTGTTCACTATGAATTCCTTGCTCGCTAATGGGTATTAATTGCATCTTTTAAGAGTGGCTATGCAGCACCTGCAATATTTCTCTCAGTTCAGTGACAGGAATCTGTCCCGGTGCAGAAGCCTTCTTGGCAGCACCAAAAGTCAACGCTGAACCAAATAGCTCTCCGGTCAGACGGCTCACGACACCTTTTCCCGCCATCGACATCGTGATAATCGGACGATCCGCATACTCTTCTGCCATGGTGCGTGTGGCGTCCAACAAGGTTAGGACATCGGCCGTATTGGTTGGCATCACCGCTATTTTAGGCAGATCGCCGCCCAATTCCTGTGCCTTACGCAACCGGGACACAATTTCCTCCTTCGGCGGTGTCTTTTGAAAATCGTGGTTAGAAATAATCACATACACGTTATGCTTATGTGCCGCTTCTATCAGCATCTTCACATCAGCTTCCTCATTAAAAAGCTCTACATCAATCATATCTACTTGTCCCGTTTCGGCTATTGTACGATTCAATTCTACATAGCTTGCCGCACTGATTTCCTTTTCTCCACCTTCTCGGGCGCTACGGAACGTAAATACGAGTGGAATATTGGCTAAAATAGACCGAATCTCATGTAAGGCAGCCTTTACCTTCTCCAGCTCCTCCACATGCTCGAAAAAATCGACTCTCCACTCTACGATATCCAGGTCGAGTGTACGTAAATGGGCAGCCTCTTCCTTCAACTCCTCCAACGTTTCTCCCACCATGGGGACACATATTTTAGGCGCTCCTTCACCGATCCGTACATCTTTTACCTTTACGATTTTTTCCATATCTATCTCACTCCCCAATTACAGTTTCAAGTCGAACATTCACAATAATTCATAGTATAACGCATTCTGAATAAGCATGCAGATGATTAGGTTCAGTCGCTAGTTATTTCGTATCCAGTACAATTTGAGGAGACAATTCTCGTTTTGCAGGAAAAACGGCACTGTAACGAAAGTTAACAAACACCGCCAGTACGATCCCGAGCACATTCACGATAATAGCCAGCATAAACACACTGGAAATCTGAGAATGCTTCAAAAGAAAGCCTGTAAACACGGGAATAAGCGTATAGGACAGCGAAGTTGCGGTATAAATAAACCCGGTAATCTGTCCTTTTCGTTGACTAAAAAATTCACTCATTACGGTTAACGTCAGCTGAAGTACACCCGATATGGAAAACCCGATGACACTCGCACAGATAATGGCGGCAGCCCCTGATTTGAAAAGAAGAAGCGTACCAAAAGCCAACAAGGAAATACAGGGATAAATAAGGATGATATGAACAGGTTTAACCCATTTTCCCAACACAATGACCAATACAAACACGGAAACCAGCGAACCCATATTGTAATAAACTAATAGTCTGAGAGACTCTGATTCCGTCATGCCGATAAACTGTTGTCCAAACGTAGGCAGCCATAACTGCACAATATACAGCAAAGTAGGTCCCGTAAATCCAAGCAGAATAAGACATACACCTTCCTGCCAAAACCGCGGTTTACTCGCATCATTAGCCTTTAATTTTCCTGTCTGCTCGGCACTAGATACAGTAGTACCGCTCCTTTGCTCCTTGGCGGGCTGTACGCGCATGTCTGGAAACTTCATTCTGAACAAGTAGATCGCATTCAATGCAAATATCAATGCTGGTATAAAGAAAGAGAACCCGTAAAAAATATCGTGATTCATAAAAAAGATAATCATTAGCGGTAAAAATGCCGCCCCAATGGATATAAAACCTCTCACCAACACTGTAGCCGAACCAGAGGATTGGGGGAAAGCCTCGATCAGAGCCGGATAAGTACCTGAATCAAGAAAAGAATTCGCTACACCTGCCAGCACAGCCAGTACCATCGCCATCTCAAAGGTGGGACTCAGCGGTATACCGACCAAAAATACGGCCATCAGCAGCCCTGCGGCCACAATGAACGGTTTGCGACCATAGCGGTCGGAGAGCACGCCGGATATGTACAGCGTAAATAGTCTGCCAAATCCCATCGCGGAAACCAAAAGGCTAATGCCCGCCTGATCTGTATGCAAATGCTCTGTTAAAAAGGACATGTGCGACGCCAGCATAATATTAAACATGCCGAACAAAAGATAGTTCACATACAAACCTGTCGCCACTGGAATAGAAGAACGTTTCATCATGAAATCACCTGCTTTTGTAAGTAAGTCTTGTAGTATCAAAACGTGAATCATTTCACATTGCTTGTGTCGATGATGAAGTATAGAACACAATTTAAAATTTATCAAGTTTAAATATTGCGAGACTCCAGCTTAGACACGCTGATGCGTTTTCAGATAAAACTCCTTGCCATAACTTAGGGCAAAGTTCCGAAACTCCACAACTGCCGGGGATAAATATCTATTTTTAATGCTGGCTAGGTAGATAAAACGCTCGTATGCTGGATTTATAATAGGCAATGTTTTGACGTTAAAATAATCTAACGATGAAATGCGGGGCATAACTCCGATCCCGTAATTAATAGACACCAGCCCAGCCATTGCCGTATCTTCTTCAATCTCGCAAATAATCTGTGGCGTAACGCCTGCCTTGGCGAACAAATTTTCAATAATGGGCCGAACCCCACTCTTTTTGTTGAAGAAGATCACCGGGTAATCCGCTGTATCTTTGAGGTCAATTTGGCCCAGAGAAGCCAGCGGATGATCAGGAGAAACAATGACCACCAATTCCTGCTGAGCCAGCGGAATAAACTCTACATCTGGTTCATTTTCCACGTGAGAGCAGAACGCCACGTCATAGTGTTCCTGCTTCAGGCCTTGAATAATATCGTTCGTATTCCCTTGGTGAAACGAAAAGGAAATGTCTTTACGGGCATCCAGAGCTGAAAAGGCTTGGATTATCGCTGGAATGAAGTGTGAACCTAACGTGTAAATGAACGCCAAATCTATATTCCCATGGCTTGGACTCACTAATTCCCGTAAGTTATACTCCCCCTTTTCCAATTCATCCATCGCGTGCTCCACATACTTCAGAAAAAATAGCCCGTATTTGTTTAGCCGAATATTCCTCCCCTGCTTTTCAAACAGATGAACGCCCAAATCCTTTTCTAATTCTGAAATCGCATGACTTAAACTGGGTTGAGTGATACATAGCCGCGCAGCTGCCTGGGTAAAATGCTCCATCTCTGCAAGTACACGAAAATATTGTAAGTGCTTCAGATTCATAAGGATGTACGCTCCCTCTTTAATTCATATTTTAAATTATAGATTCAAACTATGAAAAACGATAAAAATATGCATTGGATTTATAATAACACCCCTTATATAATTAAGACATAGACATTATGTGAATATTTTCACTTGTTTGTGGGAGCACTTTAATAGACCTGGACGATGCCTATCTAGGCCATTGATCTAAAATTTAAGTTGGGAGTTACACTTATGAAAAATCCTTATATCAGAATGGCAACAGGGCTTTATATCAACTATTTTCTTCTGGGTATGATTAATGTTATTCTCTCGTCGAATATGAGCTTTCTGACCGTGCAATTGAACACGGATAAAGCAGCCATCGGCTATCTGGTGTCAGCGATTGGAATCGGTAAACTGCTTGCTCTCGGAGTAGCCGGAAAAATGTCAGATAAATACGGAAGGAAACCACTCATTGTTATTGCATCATTTGCTTATTTAATCTTCCTGATCGGCATTCCGCTTGCACCTAACTACACGTTGGCATTCGTGTTTGCCATTATCGCAGGGCTCTGCAACTCTATGATGGATGCGGGGACTTATCCAGCACTCATTGAAGGGTTCGGAAAAAAAGCCGGGTCTGCAACCGTCCTGGTCAAAGCATCCATCTCGATCGGTGCCATTGTTATTCCGTTCATGATTGCATTTTTTATTAACCACGATATGTTCTATGGATATTCCTTCTTTATTCCTGCAGGAATTTATCTGCTGAACGGGATCTTCTTGTCGATGACCGGTTTCCCCAACCACAAAGCAGAGGAACAAAAGGCTCCAACCGAGACTGGTCAATCAACGGATTCGTTCCACAGCGAGCCCAAGTTTTGGCAAGAAGGTTTGTCTCTGATTATTATCGGTTTTACTTCCACTGTATTGTTCATGATCGTGCAGCTATGGCTTCCTACCTTTGGACAAGAGGCTCTGGGCATGGACAAAGCCAGCGCCATTAAGCTGCTTAGCTACTACAGTATAGGTTCACTAGTTTCCGTTATTTTGTTGGCTGTGGTACTTGGTAGATTCATTAAGCCCATTACCGTCATGATTGTGTACCCGCTTATTGCCCTGCTTTCTTTGCTGGCTTTAATTGTATGGCACAATCCTGTCGCTACTTTGATCAGTTCATTCTTAATCGGCTTGTCCACCGCAGGCATATTCCAAATTGCCCTCACGGTTATGACGGAATTTTTCCGCAAGAACAAAGGAACTACGACTTCTCTCGTGAACATAGCAGCCAGCCTATCGTTCATCCTGATGCCTTTGGCTACCGGGAGCATGTCCAAAAGTCTGGGAATTACCTCGGTATTCATTCTGGATATCGCAATTGCTGTAGTCAGTATTTTGCTGGCCGTGTTTGTTGCTTATCGATATAAAAAAGTGTTTCATTAAACTACACAGATCACTTGGAGGCTTATTATGAAAAATGCTGGACGTATTGACGGAAGAACACAATTAATCGGACTGCTTGCTACACCGATCGGACATTCTTTGTCCCCGGCTATGCATAATCTTGCGTTTGAAAAACTGGGGCTGAACAACGCATATATGGCCTTTGAAGTAGGCAATGAACAACTCGAAGAAGTAGTACGGGGAATGCGCGCTCTAAACATACGCGGCTACAACGTGTCCATGCCTAACAAAACAGCGATCTTACAGTACCTTGACGAGCTGGACGACAGCGCTAAATTTACAGGTGCTGTCAATACCGTCGTGAATACGGATGGTAAGCTGAAAGGCTACAGTACAGATGGATCTGGTTATGTTCGTAACTTGCAGGAGCACGGCATTGATCTGAAAGGTAAGAAAATGACACTCGTCGGCTCAGGCGGTGCTGCAACGCCGATTGCTATTGAAGCCGCTCGGGCTGGTCTCGCTGAAATTTCAATTTTCGCTCGTAATGACCAGTTCTTTGCCCGGGCGGAAGAGAATGTTCGTATTATTAATGAAGAGATGAAACATGCCCAAGTCAAGGCGAATATCTATGCATTAGAGAATCAAGAGAAGCTGCGTGAAGAGATTCTTACAAGTCATATTTTCGCTAACGGTACAGGTGTCGGTATGAAACCGCTGGAAGGTAAAAGTGTCATTGAAGATGTGTCCATGCTTCGTTCCGATCTGATCGTGACCGATGTTGTATACAGCCCAGCCAAATCCAAGCTGATTGAACAAGCTGAGTCTGTAGGTGCAACCGCCATTAACGGTCTGGGCATGATGCTGTGGCAGGGCGCACTTGCCTTCGAATTATGGACAGGACAAGAAATGCCTGTCGCTTATATTAAAGAACAGCTTTTTGCTGATCAACTGTAAGATTGAGAGGCACTACATAACTCAGAAGGACTATGCCCGACGAATGATCATTCCTGTCGGGTATAGTCCCTTTTTATTGTTAAATCATTTCATTAATCCTTATAAGGGTCAAACTCATTGGCCCCAGCCATGCATACCCCGATCGGCTTCAGCACATGCATAACTTCCACGGTCTCGGAATGAGCGTCCAGCACCTCACGCAGTTTGCGGTAGACGAACGGACTCTCATCAGTACCTGCTCCGCGCAGCTCGACACCGTAGTTTCGAACGGCCTCCTTCATCTGTAGGTCCGTAATCTGCCCACCGCTACGCGTACGGGTTTTCCAATTCATTTTACCAGCTGCCTGGGTACGACTCATAATACGCCCTGCACCATGAACTGTACTATAGTAGGAATCCCGATTTTCTACCGAATCTTTTCCACGTACAATCACCGAGATATCGCCCATGCTTCCTCCAATAAAGCCCATTTGACCAGGGGCCGAGGGGGTTGCACCTTTGCGGACCACAATGGTGTCGCGTCCATCATGCTGTTCTTTCCACGCGTAATTATGGTGGTTATGCACCGTAAAGTCCGCTTCAGTCCCCATAATACCAAGCACTTGTTCTATCACATAGTCACGTCCGGCATAAGCATAACGTCCGGCAAGGCGCATCGCACGGTAGTACATGTCCCCCAGCTCACTGTTCATATCCAGCAGCACAGGCGGCTGATCCATATGTTCTCCTGGCGCCTTACCGAGGAACTCCCGTCCTGCGGCCAAATTTAGAAACCCGCTTGCTGTTTTGTGTCCAAAGCCCCGGCTACCGAAATGATTGGCAATCCAGACCTGTCCTGTCACTTCCTCCACAAATACATCAACAAAATGATTACCACTTCCTACTGTACCCAGTTGTTCTCTCGCCAAGGACTTCAGTTTGTCATGCTCTTGCTTCCCAATCGCTCTATATACCGCCCAATCCGGGTCATCGAACAGCTCATGGTCTACCTGAACCTCATTCACACGACCTACGCCAAACGAAATCTGACGTGCAATCTCATTCATCACGGTTGAAATACGCGGCATAATATCTGCTGCAGACAGCTTGGTTCTTACCGCCTTATTTCCACAGCCGATATCATACCCCACACCTGAAGGTGAAATTTGTCCGTCATATACCACCACACCACCAATCGGCTGACTGTAGCCTTTATGATGATCTGCCATCAGCAGCGCCTGAATCACATTGCCATTTTCGGCACATGTGCGGGCTTGAGATAGTGCCCCCGGATCAGGTGCTCCCCATACGCGTACTCCATTCATTTCTTGATAAGCCATCGTTGTATCCTCCCTTATTTTGCAAAAAAATTATCTATGTAAAATTGAATACTCTACTTTTAAACTTTGGACTGTTAATAGCATTATGTACGATGTACCCGCTTCCGAACAGGGCGTAAGTATTACAAGCACCACTTCAGACGTCTCTCTATAAGAAAGTCCCGGCCCTATAAGGAAATGAAAAAGGATATCCTTGCAGCCAAACAGACTGTAGGATATCCTTGTATGATCATTTAGAGACCATTAAATCAATATATACTAATATTTTTTGATGATTCCGAACTGATCCACAATAAAAGGTTTGGCATCATTTTTGTTTTGATCAATTTCATACGTTACGGCTGTAAGTTTATTTTCGTCTACGGTGATGCCCACAAAATTTTGTACCTGTCCTCGTACAGGTCTACGATTGTCACTCGGATCTGGGCCATAGACTGCCGCATGATTCTCTTCAGCTAGTTCAAAGAGATTATAGTACTTATCTCCAAGTTTTTCACTTGGGTTTTTGTAGTAGACCTTGGGGCCAGCGGTTGCCGGGATGACATAGATACTTCCATCCGGATTCACACTATATTCAATCGTCTTTTCATTTAATCTATCTTTTAATTTGGTTGGCGTTGTTGCTTTACCCTCTTGGTCGATTGGTTTCGTCCGAGCATAAATATGATCGTGCCCCTGCACGACAAAGTCGATATCAAGTTTGTCCATGAGTGGAGCGATTTGGTTACGAACTCCATTGTTATCCATGATGTCAGCATCTGTTGCATGGTTAGAGGTAGTGTAAGGACCTTTATGAATATTCACAATGATCCACTTTGCACCTGCCTTTTTGGCTGCCGCAGCATCTTTCTTTAACCATTCAACTTGATCTTCAGAAAAATTGGCATATTTCTCTGAGTCCTCATTGGAGTTCAGTACGATAAAGTGAGCATTGCTGTAATCAAAGGAGTAGTACGCTCCTGGTTTAGTAGCTGAACCAGCTGGTTGGTTAATATTAAAGTGATCATAAAAAGCGTAGTTCTCATCCTCATGATTACCTGCTGAAGGAACAATGGTTGTATTCAAAAGGCTTTTTTGTGAATGCCCCAACAACCAGTTCCACTGTTCTTCTTTGGTACCGGTATCTACGATATCCCCGTTGTGGACTACAAACTGAGCATTATTTACGGTTTGAAGTGCTTTTTCGAGCGTCTGTGAAGACAATATGGCTTCATCTTCGCTTTTTGCTTGTGTATCAGCTAGATCAATGAAGGTAAATTCACCACTCTTAGGAGCTGTTTGGAACGTACCTGTTTCGCTCCATATCCCCCGCGCTGCATCACCCACACGATAATAATAAGCTGTGTCCGCTTGAAGACCTGTTGCTACGGCTTTATGGACAAGCTCTTCTGGAGAATTGGTTGATGGAGAGGAAGTGCCTTCAAATGTAAGAGCACTCGTAAAATCAGCTTCAGAAGCGGTTTTCTTGGTTACTTGAACCGTGCTCTTCGTGAAAAGTTTTGAGGTATACCAGGTAAATCCTTTGGAGGCTTTGGTGTCTCCATAAAATGTAGCGGTAACTTTACTAATACCTTGATCTGTGTTCCCTGGTGACTCAGCATGAACAGGCAAAGCTGACATGCCAGTAATCAAACCTAGTGCAAGAGCAACAGACATAGATGTTGCTGACCATTTTTGAAACTTCTTAAACATGTGTACACTCCTCTGTGCAGTTAATATGTAAAAGTTATAAACATGATCATAACAATCAATTGTTAATACGTTATTTGCTGAGATGCAGTGCTTTGTAAAAATAAAAAAGGATATCTTTACAGTCAACAAGACAGTAAGATATCCTCTTTATGCTATTAGTATAGAAGCTATTAAAGCGCTGATGCTTACTGCGCCGCTGGATGCGTACGCTTAAAATCCTCCTTCACCGCAACCAGCAGGATTTCATTCACCAGTAGCTCCAAGCCTGACAAGGCTAACGCTTTGGCTCCAGTCACCAAGGCTTCCTCTCCCTTGACAGAACCCGCTGCTTCCCGGAACTCTACCGTATGAGCGATGAGATCATCCGGGCCGATTTTAATGTAAGCATGTGCAGTTGGGACAACATGACTCACATTTCCCGCATCTGTCGAACCCAGCCCGGCACGAGGGCCACGATCCACCTGTTCTCCCAGCGCTTCCAGTTCACGACCGACGACCTCGTCCAGCGTATCGTTCAGTATGAAGTCGCGCACTTCATTTTGAAAACGTTCGATTTTCACAGTGGCTCCCGTTGCCAAAGCAGCAGCGTCAGCTATGTGGCGAACTTTCGTGGAAACCTCCTCTGTGCGCTGCCAAGTGCTTGCCCGAATGAAAAAGCGCGCCGACGCATAATCCGGAATGATATTGGGTGCGTCACCTCCATGCGTAATGATGCCATGAATACGCACATCGGTCGGCAGTTGCTGGCGCAAAGCATTGATCCCGCTGAACAATTGCAGCACCGCATCGAGCGCATTGATTCCCTGCTCTGGTGATCCTGCGGCATGAGCCGCTTTGCCGTAAAAATGAAAGTCTAGCGGGTCAACTGCCAGGCTCGGTGAGGTCAGCCGGGTCACACCTGATGGATGAACCATCAGTGCAGCATCAATTCCTTCGAACAGCCCGTGCTTCACGAAGCTGCCTTTTGCACTTCCATTAGGACCGCCTTCTTCCGCAGGAGTACCGAACACATACACCTCGCCCCCCGTCTCATCAATCACCTGTGCCAAAGCGATAGCTGCTGCCGTACTTGCGGTCCCGATAATATTGTGGCCGCAAGCATGGCCCAGACCGGGCAGTGCATCATATTCAGCCAGATATCCAATTTTCGGACCTGGTCTAGCCGAAGTCTTGCGAGCAACAAATCCGGTTTCGTGTCCTGCTACATTACGGGTTACCTCAAATCCCGCTTGCTCCAAAATACCCGTCAGTGCCTTGGAAGCTTGAAATTCCTGATTGCCGATTTCGGGATTAGCGTGAATAAACCGGCTCGTCTCCGTGTAGAGCTGACGAGACTCCTCAATTTTCTCAATAATCCGCTGTCTTTGGGTATCCACCGTATTCGCTGTACTCATCGCAATCTCTCCTCATTTCAATAATAGTAGTTTTTATATGCTTCCAAGTTAACTTCTATCAGATATCCTTATTTCTTTTGCGCTTTAACATCCGCCACCAGCTTATCCAATGTAGCCTGCAGCTCCTCGGCAGACTGGTCTACTACGACATTAGCTCCTTTGGAATCCTGCTTTACAGCCTCGGCTACATCAGCGTCATGGTACAAATCCACGATCGTCTTGTAGGTCGCATTATCTTTATCCTCTGCACGGGCAGCAAACACGTTCACATATGGCTTCGCTTCTTCACTGCTTGCATCATCCTTGTAAATGGCTCCATCCAGCTTGAGCCCGGCATCCGTAGCAACACCGCTGTTCACGGCTGAGGCAGCTACATCAGACAAGACGCGCGGCGTCTGTTGGGCGACAACAGGAACAATCTCTAGCTTTTTGGGATTCCCTTCGATCTCATCTGGGGTCGGATACAGGCCTGAGCCTTGCTTCAATGTAATCAATCCGGCAGACTGGAGCAATTTCAAAGCCCGTCCCTGGTTGGAGGGGTCATCCGGTATAGCAATTTTGGAGCCAGTAGGAATATCCGATACGTTTTTGAATTTTTCGGAGTACAGCGCCATGGGAGCGATAATCGTTGCACCAATAGGGACGAGATTCACATCATTTTCTACATTAAATTGGCTGAGAAAGGCCAAATGCTGAAAGGAATTCAAATCTACCTCTTTATTCGCAAGTGCCTTATTGGGTAAGGTATAATCCGAAAAGCTGATCAGCTCAATTTCAATGTTTTTGGCTTCTGCTTTCTTCTTAAGCACATCCCAATACGTATCCTCTGATCCTGAAACCCCAATTTTAACATGTACTTTTTCATTACCATTGGAGCCTGAACCATTAGCTGAGCAAGCAGAAAGAACCGAGACACTAAGAATAGCCAGCAAACCTAAGCGAAATATTTTTTTCATTTTCATTTCTCCTTTATCATTATGTATAATCCTTGTTTTCCAATTAACGACGTAGGAATTTACGAGACAAGTAGTTCCCCGCATATTGGGCGACCTGTACAAAGACGATCAGCAAAACAATCGTGACGATCATAACCGAAGTATCGAATCGTTGATAACCATAGGTCATGGCCAGATTCCCGAGACCCCCTCCGCCCACAGTGCCAGCCATAGCAGAGAAATCGATCAAGGCCACCGTAATAAACGTCAAACCAAGAATTAAAGGTCCCAGTGCTTCCCGAATCAGCACACCCGTGATGATCTGAAAGGGAGTTGCCCCCAGCGCCTTGGCTGCTTCGATCATCCCTGGATCAATGGAGACCAGATTGTTTTCTACAATTCTTGCAACTGCAAAGGCTGCTACAATAGTCATTGGAAAAATAGCTGCCGAGGTGCCAATCGTAGTTCCTATGACTAAACGTGTAACCGGACTAATCGCCACTAAAAAAATAATAAACGGAATCGGGCGAATGATATTAATCAGCAGGTTTAAAGACATAAACACAAATTTGTTCTCAAACAAGCTCCCTTTACGTGTCACATACAGCACTAAACCAATCATAAGTCCCAGAATACTAGCAAAAATCAGCGTGACAACAACCATCAAAAGCGTTTCCCCTGTAGCCTCCACGATTTTGAGCCAAAACGTATCCCAATTAACTCTCATGATCGACCACCTCCCTGACTTCCACCGTCGTTCGCAGTTCCTCCACGACCTTGTTAACTTCATCCTCTGCACCGATTAATTCAACAATTAAACTTCCAAACAGCGCCCCCTGCAGCTCATTAATGCTTCCATATACAATGTTGTAATCCAGATTATACTTACGTGTCGCTCTTGAGAGCACTGGTTCACTTGTCGCCCCATCTCGAAAAACAAGTCTGTACAATCGGCCGACGTGATGCTCCCGAATCTTGTCCAGCAGCTTGGGTGAGAGTTGGTCATTCAGTACAGAACGAATAAAATTTTTCGTCGTCTTCGTCTGTGGATTGGCAAATACATCGAATACACTCCCTTGCTCAATCACCCTACCATTCTCCATTACTGCCACACGATCACAAATACTACGAATCACATTCATTTCATGGGTAATGAGCAAAATGGTAATCTGATAATCCTCATTTACTTTTTTCAGCAGCTTCAATATGTCTTCTGTCGTTTCCGGATCGAGTGCTGAGGTCGCTTCATCACAGATCAGAATATCAGGCGAATTCGCCAGTGCTCTGGCAATGCCGACCCGCTGCTTTTGCCCACCAGATAGCTGCTCTGGATAGGAATCCGCTTTGTCCTCCAATCCAACAAATTGTAGCATTTCCTTAACACGGACATCGATCTGAGCCTTAGGCAGTTTAGCCAGTTTTAGCGGATAAGCCAAATTCCCGTACACAGTACGAGAGTTAAACAGATTAAAGGTTTGGAATACCATCCCGATCCGCCTTCTTAAATTCCTCAGCTCCTTGGGACGTATCTGGGTAATATCCTGATCATTAACGACAATCCGTCCCTCTGAGGGACGCTCCAGTAGATTGACAAGCCTCAGCAGCGTACTTTTGCCCGCACCACTAAAGCCAATCACGCCGAAAATTTCTCCCTTTCCAACCGATAGCGATACCTCTTCCAGTGCACTTACCTTGCGATTGGGTAAGGAAAATATTTTGCTAACTTGCTCAAACTTTATCAAACCGCTTCCCCCTTGCGCCTACAATTGATGTATTCCTCCATTTTATTTAGTAATCCTGTTGATTTAATCGGATTTAAAACTTAAAAAAACTCCCTAATCTTCGTGGACAAAAATGGGATAATTTAACTGATATTGATCATGTATTGTTAACACCTTAAGACATGAAAGAGAATCTGTCAATAAAAAAAGAATACAATCTGCTTACTCTCGTCATCACCATGGATTACCTTTTTAGACCTACAAAGCCAAATAAGGCTAACCGTATATTTGCAAAGTTATGCAAAATCGGCAGCCTTTTGTGCATTGTTAATCTTGATTATGCGCCACAGACTAATGTGCAGAAGTATTTTTCAAATCCGCTTCATAACGAAGGCCAAATTGTTGTCTTGCCTCCTCCATCACTTCAGCGACTGCCAGTGAACACTCCAAAGAGTTAATAGAACTGTTGCGTTCCCCACTCTTGATCAGATCCATAAATTCCTGAATTTCATAATACATGGGCTCACGCGTCTGAGCCTTGGTCAAATCCTCAATCGTGCCGTCCCGATAATGAATTTTCACCTCATAGGGCTGGCTGATTTTGTCGATCACCATCGTTCCATACTCACCCTGAATTTCGGCAGGCAAATAGGAATCTGTAATTTTGGAATGCATGACGATCGCATCCATATCCGGATACTTCATTACGATGCTGCCCTCGCCGTCGACCCCAGAGGATAACAGCACGCCCACCGCTCGGATCTCATCCGGTTTGCCGAACAATGCCACCATCGGATACAAACAATACACTCCCAGATCCATCAAGGAACCATTTGAAAAAGCCGGATTAAAGGCATTCAGCACCTTACCCTGCTTAAAAGCATCAAAGCGTGAAGAGTATTGACAGTAGCTTGCAAAATAACGCCGAACCCGGCCTATTTTATACATATGATCCTTTATAATTTTAAAGTTGGGCATAAGCGTGGATTTAACAGCCTCCATCAACAGAACATCGTTGTTGCGCGCGGCTTTGATCATGCTCTGCACCTCTGCTGCATTAGAAGCAAAAGGCTTCTCACACAGCACATGCTTTCCATGGTTCATACATAAGATCGCTTGCTCTGCATGTAAGGAATTAGGACTGGCAATGTATACGGCATCCACCTGATCACTTGCAGCCATTTGCGCCAGATCTGTAAAAACCTCTGGCTGGCTGCTATATTTATCAGCAAAGGCTTGGCCTTTCTCCTCTGTTCGTGAGTACACCGCAGTCAGGGAAAATTCGTCTGTCTCTATCGCAGCTTGAATAAATCTTTCCGTTATCCAGTTCGTTCCAACGATACCAAAACGCATCACAGTATCCCATCCTTTCCCGTGAGTCATTACAATTAATATATGTTCCTATTCTCGCATTCCAGCCAAGACTTGTCCACTATACTGCCTGTCATCCCTCATACTTCCACATATTAAAAAAGACTGCGGTCTATCAGCTTAATTTATACTGATTGTACCACAGTCCTTGTATGCTTTTTGGGGTTATATCTCTACTTTGTGGAGATTACCTTGCCCACTTCTGTCAAAATGGCATCCATGGAGGCAGGGTCATGTACATCGTACTCATCAATGTTTAGACGCAGTACAGGACAGGCATCAAATTCGTTGATCCAATTGGAATATCTGCGATGCATTTGCTCCCAATAGGATCGCTCGGTCTGAATCTCCATTTCGCGGCCGCGTTCTTCGATCCGACTCAGTATGGAGGGCAAGCTGCCTTCCAGATAGATCAGCACATCAGGGTGCGGAAAGAACGGGGTCATGACCATCGCCTCAAACAGGCTAGTATATGTTTCGTAATCGGTAGGGTTCATTGTTCCCTGATCGGCATGCATTTTCGCAAAAATGCCTGTATCCTCATAAATGGAACGATCCTGCACAAAACCTCCACCAGACAAGAAAATGTTCTTTTGCTCCTTGAAGCGTTCCGCGAGAAAATAGATTTGCAGATGAAAGCTCCATCGTTCGAAGTCGTGATAAAACTTCTCCAGATACGGATTATGATCGACTTGCTCTAACGAGGTTTTAAAACCAAGACGACTGGCCAAAGCACCTGTTAACGTGGATTTACCTACACCTACCGTACCCGCTACCGTAATCAGGGCATTTGCAGGAATGTTGTAATTATTCACTATATAAGCTCCTTTACATCGGAAACAATTTGTTCAAATTGTGCCTGGTTTTCTACAAAATCAATTTCATTCCCGTTCACGGTCAATATACGTGGGGCAGGTGACTGTTCGGCGAGAAACTGAATGCCTTTATCATAATCCGTAATCAATTGCTCCAGATAGGCAGGGTCCATCTCCTGTTCAAAGGAGCGTCCGCGCTTACGGATTCTGCTCAGCAACGTATCCAAATCTGCTCTAATATAAACGATAATGTCCGGCTTAGGCATATCATCGGTGAGCAAATGATAGATTTGGCGATATTTTTCGAGTTTTACACCTTTAAGTGTACGTTCAGCAAAAATCAGATTTTTATAGATATGGTAATCTGAAATCACAGGCTGAGCTTTCTCGATATATTGCAGGCCAGTATCCTCTAGCTGCTTATACCGATTGCAGAGAAAGAACATTTCCAGCTGAAAGCTCCACTCATCTATATTTTGATAGAATTTATCGAGAAACGGGTTTTCCTCGACAATCTCTTTGATCATCGGCAAATGTAGCTCGGTTGAAAGCATCGAAGCCAACGTCGTCTTGCCGGCTCCAATCGGCCCTTCAACGGCTATAAACGGGGCTTGTTTCATGCGGTTCTGCTCCTCCTTGTACTCCGGGTCCATCCTGTGGACAACTATCCTATTGTATCACAAGGAAGTACGCTAGAGGCATAGCAAATCTATGGATAAAACAAAAAAACAGAGCAGCTATGTTTGGATTCATAGCGCCCTGTCCTGCTTAATATTTTGTCTGTCTCTCATTTAAACCAACCTTTTTCATTAAAACGTGTAATGGCCTCAATCCGGTTGCTGACACCCAGCTTATCGAGAATGACTGAAATATAATTCCGCACTGTCCCTGTTGTTAAATACAGTTCACCAGCAATTTCTTTGGTGTTCTTTCCGTCAGCAATAAGCGCCAAAACGGTCTTTTCACGCTCAGTCAGCGGGTTGACCTCGGCGTAAGCATCATCAACCAGTTCTGGAGCGTAAATACGCCGACCTGCCATAATACTGCGAATGGAGGAAGCCAGTTCTTCACTGGGACTATCCTTGAGTAAATAACCGTGTGTGCCCGCCTTAATCGCTCGTTCAAAATACCCGGGGCGAGCAAACGTTGTTAAAATAAGCACCTTGCAATTCAAGCCTTTGAGTTCCTCTGCCGCATCCAATCCGCTCTTGATAGGCATTTCGATGTCCATAATGCATATGTCTGGCTGATGCAGCTTCACCAGTTCTATAGCTTCTTCCCCGTTGCTTGCTTTTCCGACTACTTTCATGTCTTCTTCCAAGTCCAACAGGGAGGCTAGAGCACCCAGCAGCATACGCTGGTCTTCTGCGATGACGATTCGAATCATGGCCCCACCTCCTCATTCGGCTTTTCAGTGATGTTAGGCACTTTAATGACCAGGGTCGTTCCCTGATCTGAACGCAGTTCCATACATCCGTTCACGAATTCGAGCCTTTCCTTCATGCCTTGCAGACCATTTCCCCGAAGAGCCCCATATTCTCCAGTAATGCCGACTCCATTATCCTGAATCCGCAGGGTCAATTCCTTACGAGACGGCTCAATGGTGATGGAGCAAGCGGTAGCTCCACTGTGTTTCACTACATTGGTTACGGCTTCCTTCATACACATACTCAGCACATTTTCATTCATTAATGACGTATGCTCCAGCTTCGGGTCGCCCTCCAAGGTCAGTTCGATGTGAGCAGCCTTTAAAATTTGCCGAATACGCAGCAGTTCATCTTCTAGTCTCATGCCGCGCATTTGAGTAACCATTTCTCGTACTTCTTTTAACGCACTTCTCGCCGTAAGACGAACATCGTTAATTTCGGCATGAGCCCGTTCCGGGTACTGGTCCAGCAGCTTGCCCGCCAAATCGCTCTTCAGTCCAATGAGTGACAGCTTCTGACCCAAGGTATCGTGCAGGTCACGCGCGATTCTTTGCCGTTCCTCCAACTTAATCAATTCCGATATTTTTTTATTGGCATCCTCCAATTGGACCTGAAGTCGATCACTTTTGTTGCGATTAAAGTTCGTAATCGGCAGGAGGATCACACCAATCAGATTGAGCAGGATAAAAGGAATCTGCTTAATGAATACAGGATTTTGAGAAACAAACCCGTAATTAATTAATCCAATCGTAATCACCATTAAAATAATATACAGCGTCGTAAATGCAGCCTTACTTTTCATATTACCAATCAGATAAGCGATAAATATGGAAAAGTACATATAGCTAAATAGCAGCGTCATCGTAATCGATATAGCAATCTGCACACTGGTCCAAAAGTATATGAGCCAGCCTTGAGAGACAAAAGCCAGTACATAACAAGCAAAAAACACCAAAATAATAGCAGTTCCCAGAATAATATGACTTGTAGATGAAGAACTAAAATAATAAAAGGGCAGGATATAAAAGACAACCCACACATAAGGGCTAAGTCCCGTATTTCTTTGGAAAATCTGATACCACTTTTGCATCCTGCCACCCTTTTCTACTTTAGATACCCCTTATTTTATCATACCAATTTCCGTACAACGTTATTTTCGTTCCGTGCCTACAACAGGCGTAGGGATTGGCTTTGAAGTGCCAACACGTTTGCTAAGCAGCGGCTTTACTTGTTTAAAGGTCAGAAAGGTCTTTGTACTTTCATCCCATAGTCGGAACTTCAAAGATTCCAGACTGCTACTCACCGTAATCGTGGTCGCCTTTTGCAGCAACGGTGTCGCTTCATGCGCTTTCTCCAAATTGTAATTTGGTACTTTCGGGCTCAAGTGGTGGACATGATGAAAACCAATATTACCTGTAATCCATTGCAATACTTTAGGAAGCTTGTAGTAAGAACTGCCCTCGACGGCCGCATTAATATAACTCCACTCTTCATCATGCTCAAAATACGAATCCTCAAACTGGTGTTGCACATAGAACAGCCAGATTCCCAACATACCAGAGACAAAAAAGATAGGCGTCTGTACCAGAAGGAATGCCTGCCAACCAATAGCCCAGCACAACAGTGCATACAATGCAACAATGGATATATTCGTCACATAGGTGTTTATCTTTTCCTTACGTTTGGCTGTCTTGACATTAAACCGATAGGAAATCAAAAAAGTATAGATTGGACCTAGACCGAACATAACCCAAGGATTTCGATATATACGATAGGCCAGCCGTGTCCATGTGGAAGCTGCTGTGTACTCTTCTACTGTGAGCACCCACATATCACCTGTGCCTCTTTTATCCAGATTACTGCTGGTTGCATGGTGGATCGCGTGACTATTTTTCCATTGGTGATAAGGGCAGAGCGTAATAATACCTGTAATCGTTCCCACAATATCGTTCAGCTTGCGACTTTTGAAAAAAGATTGATGACCACAATCGTGAAAAATAATAAACGTCCGTACCACAAACCCTGCCGCAATAATGGTAATGGGAAGCGTCAGCCAGTAAGAAACCGCTAGGCTAAGATAAGCGGCATACCACAATAGGATCAGCGGTCCCAAGGTATTGAACAGTTGCAGAACGCTGGATTTCGTGTTTATTTTCTCGTAGGGAGCCATATTTTTTTTCAATTGAGCTAACGGAAGTTGTGTCATACCCATTATGATCCTCCTTTAAAATGCAGCCCATACCTTAATCCTGTCAGGCGTACATGTTGATCTAAGCTCAGTATAAGGAGACCGCTGTATCTGCTGTAGTCATAAACGTCAGTTCGGGCATATGACATTTGTCATATAGACAACTAACCAAACCTGTTTGGCAAATGTTCACGGGTTTCTTTTCTGCTGTTTTTTTGTTAAAATATAAGGTATATAACGCTGTATGTGACTGGCGAAGTCAGTGGAATGAACCACGAGGGAGCATACAATCAAGCGTACCGTTCGCCTGGGAGAAGTATTTGCAGAGGATTCGTCTGTCTTGACGACCTTGTGCAAATACTTTTTTTCGTTTTCTAAGACCATGACACCCTGTTGATTCCATTATGCGATAAATTCAGAGGAGGCTCGGACTATGGCTATTATCATGAAATCCAAAGAAGCAGCTGAGCAAGTGTATGCAACGATCCGTTCCCAAGTAGAGCAAATGAAACAGCAAGGACACCGTCCCCATCTGGCAACCCTGTTGGTAGAGGGTGATCCGGCATCTGCATACTATGCACGGACCAAGCAAAAAATAGCAGAGAAGCTGGGCATCTCATTTCATCTCCATACTTTTAATCGTCATGTAAGCGAAGCCGAGCTTCTGCATCTGATCGGCACCTTAAATGATGCATCCCATGTACATGGCATTATGCTGGAACTCCCGCTTCCGCAACATCTTTCTGCCTCCGTTATTAAACAATCCATCGCCCCCTACAAGGATATTGATGGAATTACGCCTGATAACAAGCTGGCTACCGTTACGGGTGACGCAGGGCTATACCCCGCTACACCTCAAGCCTGTATTGAACTGCTCAAGCATTACGGCCACTCCTTGGCAGGCAAAAATGTCACACTCGTGGGCATCGGGCAAACAGTGGGACTTCCCCTTTTCCACATGCTGCAAAGAGAAAATGCCACCGTCACCGCCTGTCATGCAGGTACGCGTGATATTGCAGAGCATCTGAGCCATGCAGACATTGCCTTCGTCGCAGTCGGATGTCCTGATGTGATTACGCAGGATATGGTTCATCCAGGTCTGATTCTCGTGGATGCAGGAATTAATGAGACGCTGGAGGGTAAAATTGTGGGGGACGCTGCTCAGGACGTTGTAGAAAAGGTACATGCCATTTCTCCCGTTCCCGGCGGTGTAGGCACCTTAACGACCGCAATTTTGTACAAAAACTTGCTCAAAGCGATACATCTGCAACATTACTCCAGAGAGGTGGTTTATTCATGAGTGAACTGTCGTGGAACCAGTCCATCGGACATTTTCTGAAAGAAGCTGCAAGTGCAGCGCCTACCCCTGGTGGAGGAAGTGTATCCGCGCTGGCTGCGGCACTAGGCGCAGCGATGACCTCCATGACCGCCAACCTTTCACAAGGAGAAAAATACACGCAATTCCGTGAACAAATGGTGCAAGTCATTAGCAGTATGGAAAGATTGTCTACGCATTGTGAGGAACTGATGGCCGCAGACATCCAATCCTTTGAACAGTACATGACCGCGCTGCGTTTGCCCAAAGAAACAGACGAAGAAAAGCGCTATCGTACCCATTCCTTACAAACAGCTGTGATTGCTGCCATTGAAGTACCTATGCGCCTGCTGGAAGTATGCCGGGACGGACTATCACAAGCCTACAATATTGTGGAAATATCCAATAAAAATGTGATCTCTGATCTGGGCATCGGTGCGATTTTGCTTGAAGCAGCCGCTCAATCCGCCCTGCTCACCATTGATATTAACCTTGCCTCGCTAAAAGACTTGGATGTCAAACAATCCTACGAAGCCAAAACAGCCACAATCCTCCGTGAAATCGGACAAATTAAAGAGCAAACCTTGTTGACCGTACGCAGTCGAATCGCAAGTAGTTAGCTCATACTGCGCTCTAGCTGTGCTAACCCATATATTCTACCTACTTGCTAACAGAAATAACCTCCAAATCCATCTCTATTCGTTGGGTTTGGAGGTTATTTTATTGCAATTCATTATATTTGGAAAACTTTTCTATACTTTCTTCGTCTATGGATTAGGGATATTCTTTAAGATTACTTTTTCTCTTATACACATTGATCAAGAAATGAGGAAAATCGTATGAAAAGACGTGGTCTATTACTCAGTATAATTACGTTATTACTGATCAGTCCCAGGGTGTGGGCGGCCGGAAATGATTCTACATCGCATATTCGCTCCTATGATTCCGGAAGTCTGATCCAATCCGATGGAAGCTTGTGGCTGTGGGGCTATAATCAATCCGTACCGACTCGTGTAGAGGGTAAGCCAAACGTAATAAAAACATTCTCTAATATCATCAACGAAGGCGATCTGGTATTTACCTTGCAAGACCACTCTGCATGGTATGTGCCTAGAAACAACATTTCTGAATCTGTGAAGTTTGTTCCTCTGGAAGGACTACAGAACCTCGCTGCTGTAAGTAGTTTGAATGATCATGTACTCGCTCTGACCAACGAAGGCAGCATATTTCTCGCTGATCAACTCGACAACAGAAACATCTCCAGTCCTTTTCAAACCCTGTCTGGCATCGACGAGGTTGCCGATATAGTCAGTTACTATGAAGAAAGACCGGATTATGAGGAACGCTGGATATTTCTTAAGAAAGACGGCAGTGTATGGAAAAACACAACAGCCTTACAGGGCTTCGAACCTATTTCACCATTAAAAGACATTACGGCAATTGCTAAAAATATAGCCTTAAAAAAGGATGGTACCGTGTGGACGTGGCCCAAAGAATTTGATAAAAATGCAGCTCCGTCCGAAACGCTAGCCGTATCACAAATTCAAGCCTTATCGGGCATCAAGACAATCAAGGCTAATAGGTATTCCAATCTCGCCATTGATCAGCAAGGTCGGCTATGGTTCTGGGGGGCTACAGTTACAGGTGCCTTAGACAATACGACCTATCACAACACGAATATCCCTGTACTGCTAACAGGAGTACAGGACGTTAAAGACGCCTTTTTCGTTGAGCGCTCCCTTCTTGCTCTAACCACTGCTGGTAATGTATATGTTGCATCTCTAGATGGCGAAAAATTATCCTCCCATGTCCCTTTTACATTACTTGTTCAAAATATTCAAAGCATCAAGGCAGGCCCACGGCACGTCATCATGCAAAAGGCAAACGACGCACTGTGGGGCTGGGGTGTTAACAAACACGCGCAACTCGGCATAGGCGATTATGAATTTCTTTATAATACGCCAGTTCCTGTACAAAAGCCGATTCTCGTCCGTCTCAACAGTACACCTGTCCCTCTAAGCAACGGTGTGATTACCCGCAATGGGCAGGCGTTTATTCCCCTGCGTTCTGTTTTTGATCAACTGGGGGCCGACATCACTTATGATTTCAACAGCAAAATAGCGAAAATGAATCAGTCCAAGGCGGGAGACCATCCCGTCTCTCTAGAAATTAATTTTAAAACCAGCCAAACAAAAGTGAACGGTAAATCTGTAGAACTCACTAATCCGCCCTTCATGGTGAACGGTATTGGTTATCTTCCACTGAGGCTCATCAGCGAGACACTGGGAGCCAAGGTAGATTGGATACAAAAAGAAGATACTATCGTAATTACGACGAAATAATATATAAAAGACCAGTCCAAACATGATTTATGTTGGACTGGTCTTTTATTGCTATATACTGCGTGTAGTATGCAGGAAGTCTTACTCGTTTTGTTTGACGCTTTGTTTTCTATCTCTGTAAGCTCTACATATCTGCTAATAAGTCAGGCAGAACTTTATAATTTCTAGCAAGCCAGTTCATTTCTTTAGCGAATCGGATAGGCACAGAATGTTCGTCCATATTGACGTTGATCCACCAAACACTTTCCATATACCACAGCCATTGTAATGATCTTGTTAAACTGCCCTCTATCATCGTACGCTCTTCCCTGTACCCCGCCATAAATGCTGAAACAAGGGGAAGTTTTAACTGCTTATCCCAAGCAAAAGACATGACTGCTCGGGCAATATCCAACTGTGGATAGTCATAATCTAGTCGATCAAAATCCAGAATTGCACTGAGCATATCATTGTTAAACAGGACGTTGTCCGCCCAAAGGTCACGATGGGCCCAACCGGGCGTAAGTGCATCTATCATCTCGATATTAACCATTTCTGTTGCTTTACGCTGGGTTTCGATATCAGCCAAAAGCTCTTTTTTATCAGCTTCCTTCGCTTGTTTCCATACTGAATCCCAATGTGCTAAACGTTCCTTACGGCTGGAAAGCACAAGTTTCGGGGTATTTTTGCTCCTAAGCGTACCGTCGTTTAACAAGCAGTGCATTTTTCCAGTTGCCTTGCCTAGCTCATATAATTGGTAAACATTAGCCTTCCCTGGTGCAACCAGTGTACCTGGACAAAATTCCATCACTAGGAAGCGTTCTCTCCGTTCAGATTCCATAAAAACCTGCCCCTCATGATTTAATAACCGTGGACAGGCCAGACCAAGCCCGTGCAATCTTTTTTGTTGAGAAAACGCCCTCAAAAGATCATCAAAATTATAATATTTATATCTTTGTTTATTATATTGTTTTAATAAAAAAGTCCCATTGTTCGTGGCGATTTTCCATTTTAGATTTAACCACCCTCGTTGGATGGGCACAGATTCAATTATATTTAAACCGAAAAATCGATGAAATGTTTCCATTAGATCAGCCTGAATGATTTCATTTGTTGAGAATGTTTCCAATAGACTCCCTCCTTTCTAATTTGCGTAAATTACTCCTTGAAAGATCACATATTTGCTTATTATACTTTGTGTTGTCATTTTTCGTTATTCAGTAATTCAACAAAAAAAGCACCTCACCGCGGTCTGTTGTCCGTGTAGTGAAGTGCTTATTCCAGGTGAATCTCACACCTATTTTTTAACTTTATTTTCTTTCTCTCTTTCAACCAGCATATCCACAATCATATCAATCTGTCCGGTAATAGCGATCGGATCATAGCGATAGTACGTATCAAAATCATTAAAGAACACTCTATTATTCTTCACCGCAGGCAGATTGCCCCACACAGCGGACGATTTCAGTTGCTTAAGCGCGGTTCCCTTTTTGTCTGGATCATAGGTTGTCAGGAACATGTAATCTGCGTCATACTGCGGCAGTACCTCCATTGAAAGCTGTACAGTTTGTTCCTTGGAATTAGCTGTCTTCTTCGGCATGTTCAGTTTGAGCGCATTGTATACGGCTTGTCCGCCTCGTCCTGCATTGTCGCCAAAGATCCAAAGTGCGTTTTTGTCCGTCAGCTCATACAACCCGAAAGTTGCCTTTTCGTCAATAACACCTTTCAGACGAGCGCGGCCTTCAGCAGCCTTTTTATCAAAGGCGGCAATAAATTGCTCAGCCTTCTCCTTTTCCCCAGTGATATCGCCGAACAGCTTGACCGTATCATAGATATTAGTCGTGGTGCCGTACGGAATATACAGGGTAGGTGCAATTTTAGACAAAGCTTCATAATTCGTATCCTTCATAACCACAATCAGATCGGGTTTGAGTTCCAGCGTCTTTTCCAAATTGGTAGGATCACCCACCTCTTTGGTTCCTTTTTCCTTTAGCAAATCAGTCAGAAAAGGATTTTGAAACGCAGTCGGCTCCACCCCCACCACGTTAGCACCCACGGACAGCAGCTCTCCGCCGTAAAAATCCGTTACAATACGCTGTGGCTTAGCGGGAATCTGAATATCCCCTTTAACCGTTTTAAAGCTTCTCGTCTCTCCAGTAGCAGTGGATTCTTGCTTATCTCCTGAAGTTGAAGCGGTATTACCTTCAGTGTTATTTCCGCCGCATGCGCTGACAAATACAGACAATACAAGCATCAAAGTAGCCAGCATAAATATCGATTTTTTCCTCAACCTATTAGCCCCCTATGTAATATGGTAATAGCCTTATACCATCATGATAATGATTATCAATATCGTAAGAAATATATCAAGCGTCATCCTTGCTGTCAACTGCAAAGCGAACTTTTTATTATTTCACTTTTAAAATAAAAAGACCTGCCAAAATGATGGCCAGGTCTTTTGGATGCGGCTGCTTCTTAAACCTACAAATTGGGGCTAGGTTGCTGAAGGGCTGCTTTCCGGTGATCGCTGTTTTGTTTTATATTCTTCTCCCCAATCCTTCATCAGATTAATAATCGGGATGAGTGTTTCTCCAAACTCGGTGAGAGAGTATTCAACCTTAGGCGGAACCTGCTGGTAGACTTCACGATGAACGACACCGTCCTCTTCCAGCTCGCGCAATTGGAGTGTCAGCATACGCTGGGTAATTCCCGGGCAGATCCGCCGAAAATCACTAAATCGCTTAGTCCCATACATGAGATGGTATAAAATAATCCCTTTCCACTTGCCCCCAATCACATCCAACGTGTACTCAACAGGACACGCCTGATCATTCCCAGCGGTACATTCACCAAAACCGCCTTTCCGATTGCGCATTGGCCCTTCTCCTCCTTGGTATCATTTTATATACTACAGCACATTAATGTGCGTACTTCAAAAATGGTCATGTATATTCTAATATTAGTCATGCACTTAGTAAGCGTCAATTTCAATCACAACCATAAGGAGTGGAATCACGATGGAAATCTTAACAACCACTAAAGATCAAATCTTGTCTGCATACAAGTTCAGACATGCTACAAAAGAATTTGATAATCATAAGAAAATTAGCGATTCCGATTTTGAGTTTATTCTTGAAACCGGTCGTTTATCCCCAAGCTCGTTTGGCTTTGAACCCTGGAAATTTGTTGTCGTCCAAAGTAAAGATATGCGTGAGAAGCTGCTGCCCTATTCTTGGGGGGCCACAAAACAGTTGCCAACAGCAAGCCATTTCGTACTTATTCTCTCCAGATTGCCTAAAGATATGGTAGCTTCATCCGATTATATCAAGAATATGATGGTAAACGTGCAGCAATTACCTGCTGAAGTGATGCAAGGCAAAGAGAAGGTATATGACGCCTTCCTAAAATCAGATTTTGCGCTTGAGGAAAATGAAAGAGCTATGTTCGAGTGGGCATGCCGACAAACCTATATCGCACTGGGCAATATGATGACTGCCGCAGCTCAAATCGGCATTGATTCCTGCCCTATTGAAGGTTTTAATAAACAAGAAATTGAACGCATCCTCTCCGAAGAAGGCATTATGGATGCCGAGCATTTCGGTATTTCTTGTATGGTGGCTTTTGGATACCGCCTGAACGAGCCGCGCGACAAAACTCGGCGACCTGTAGATCAGATTGTGGAGTGGGTATAAAGCGCGGAATATCCTTATTAAAAACAAAGGGCGCTCCAAGCCATTTCCATGGGCTAGGGGCGCTCTCTTTACATAAAGCTATAGTTCCTAAAAGTGTTGTCACTTCATAATAACGCCTACTGATAATTCACTTCTTCCACGAAATAGATTTCCTTCAAACGAGTTTTCACACGCTGAATTTCATCTACTGTTAAAGGAGCCGTTGGACATAGCTTGAAGTTCCTTCCAGTGACATAGCTTACGTCCGTGTGACTATTTTCCGGGCTGTAAGCCAGCTTCGGAACCGGTTTTGAGGTATAATCGGTAAAGTCAATAATGGACCAAGCCGCATCTCCATCCTCTTTGGATAAAATAATCCGCTGTGAGGCATTTTCAGTCCACAAATAGCGCAGATTTGCCGGTGAATTATTGGAATCCATAGCCGTCTTTATTCCTGAACCTCTAAACATAAGCGTAAACTCAGTATGATCATTATTAGCTCCTGCTACCGATTCATAAATCTGTTTCAGCCCGTCAACACCCACAATCTCGACCTTGCGATCAAGCGGGAAATGATTCACAAAGTTCTCCCATATTGGACCCATGTTATGGGTGTTGGCAAGTGCGTTGATGTCCAAAATAATAGACAAGTAGTTTACCGTATTTATACGTTGATAAGGGTTATCCAAATATTGCTGTACTATATACAGTTGTGGTGCCGCATCCGTCTCCGTCACATAGGGATCACCCGGATGAAGAGTCCAGCGTGAGGAATCTTTCGTATAGCGTGATCCAATTGGATCAATCGTAACCGAGTTCATGAATACGGTACCGCTATTATCAGCAATTCCTTGTGCGGGAACAATCGGATTGTCCTTATGGGACCAGTAAGGCATCAAAGGTGAGCCCTCACCATACATACCGTTGACATTATATTGTGTAGCCGACCATCCCATCGCCGATGTAATCCGATAGTGATCCTTAAGCCATTGAGTCTGTTCGGGATTCACCGTAAAGCTGGTCAATGATTTCGGCAGATACTTCCGATATTGGTCTGTATCCATGCTTTCAAACACGGATGGTGATCCCATCGAACCAGATTGGTGCAGCTCATTGAATGCATTATAACGATACATATACAGCCACTCATCCATCTTTGCTTCCCAAACAGGAAGCCCGGGCTCGGACTGGTTCGGGTATCCCGCCAGAATCCCAACTTCATCTCCATACTGATCGACGAATGCCAGAACCTGTTCAAGCTGCGGCCGATTCGCTTCTACAAAAACAAATCCGTTTTGCATCGCCCATGTCACTTTAATGTTGGGACCAAAGTGATCCATCAGCAATTGACGAGATTGCTTGATTTGATCTACGGTAGTTGCGCTTCCCTGCAGCATGATGGAGACAGCAAAGTATTGTTTTTTACGTTCCCCGGGTTCTACCGTTAATTCCGCATCGGATGTGAAGAGAATCCCTTGGGATGGAGACTCAACTGTGATTTTTAATGGAATAACCGAGTTCACTGCTGGAATCAAATGCAGGTTGGCAATCTTTCCATCCTCTTCAAATATTCCTCTGGAATCCTTTATCCGAAGTATCAAGTCTGATGGCAGCATTTCAGGAGCTATAATCTCTCCTTTAGCATTACGAAATACGTAGGACATTTTCCAAGCAGCCGGATCTAAAGCTGCCGCCTCTGAAATGGTATACGTGGCCAAGTATACAGACCTGATTACGTTCGGTGGCTCTGCCGGCGGAGTCTTCCCTTTTACGATCAGCTTGGTCTGAGCTGTAAGAACCCGATAAGGTTTTGCAATGGTGACCTTCATTTCTACCGGAATGAAGCTGTCCGCAGCCGGTATATTTTCGGGATGTGCGATTTTCCCTTGTACATCAAAGACACCTAACCCATCACTAAATGTGTACGTAACACTTGTGACACTGGCAGCAGGAATGCTTACTGGTCGTCCTTCATTGTATAGCTGAAAGGATAGCTGATACGAAGGGTACGTTTCCGGCTGATTTACTAGCTCCTGCGCCTTGATTACGACTTCATCGACCAAAAAATCCGAAGAGTGGTCCGGTGGAATCACCGATGGGTCAACCGGAATTATTGGTGGTTTGGGATTAGGCACCGGTGGTGTGATTGGCGGTTCCGGTTTCGGCTCCGGTGGTGTCACCGGAGATACTGGTGAATCAGGCCTTGGGCGATGCCTTTTAGGCTCATCAATTTCCAAATTCACAGGTTGTTGCCTAATTTCCGGTGTCAAATCGACCGCAATCTTCTGCGATTCTTGTTGGCTGGTCGCCTGAGGCAGCGTTGCAGCTCCATTTCCTAATGACTCCAGCAAACGCTTGGCACGTTCTTTCAGAACGTCACCGCCTAACCATATCCGATAAGCAACCAGCGTGGCGTCCTGCCGACTCACAGACTCTTTAGGGTGGAAATAATGATTTGTATCCCCCTCAATCAGTTCCAACCGTTCCATCAGCCATACGCTCGTTTGTGCATAATTTGATATATTAGGTTGATCCACAAAACTGGATATACCAGCATATCGGGTATCATCAGTAACACCAAAATACCGGGCATACCAAACGGCCATATCCTGACGAGTCATATTGTGCTTGGCACCGAATAATTGATCACTAATCCCTTTCGTAATGCTTTCTTCCTGCAAGGCCTGTACATAAGGTAAAGCCCATGGTGACACATCCCGAAAAGAAGTTACGCCTCTGTTATTCGATGTTCGCTTTAAGGTTTTAGCGAAAATGCTTGCCCATTCCTGACGCGAGATAAAATGTAAAGGTCGAAAGCTCCCATCCTGATAACCCGTAACATAACCTTGAGCAGCCATGGCCTCAATCGCATCCGCTGCATAGGAATGTTCGATATCGTTAAAGGCTCTGTCCGCAAAAACAGGCGCACTATGTATACAGAACAACCAGACAGCCAGTAAACCAGCCATGTAATGCCTAATTTGTTTTAACTTTTTTTCATAATTCATTATTTGAGATCATTACACCTCCTTTACGAGATAGCACTGGGCCACTTTCACCTGTACCTTCATATCAATTTTGAAAATCATCCTCTTTTGTTTTCAAACGGTTTTTCATTACTGTTAACACCAAACTGTATATACTTGAATTATCGGAATAATCTCCCTAGGATTGAAGAAAGCCAGCAAAAAAAGTGGTTTGAGCAATCTGCTGTCCTGCTCTTTCACCATATTTTTTTAAGCCTTAATTCCCTATCACTAAACAATGGTTTTCATTGGCAATTAAATACTTATCACCTTTTGGGCCTATCATTTTAATCATGTACACATAAATAAAAAAAGAGATGACATCTGTATCCGCATTCGTCTGAATACAAAATGTTATCTCATTTTTTGTGTAAGATACACTTATTAAGTCCTGGCTGCTCGTTAATCCTTTTTCAACTCAGAACCCTTATAAATATAAAAGTAGCCCTTTAGAGTTCCGTTTTGCGGATAAGCAGCAGGATCTTTGTCTTTTATTTGACTTACCCACTCTCGATTTATAAGCGTAGAGGGTCCTTCCTCAACTAGTGCTTCAGCAGACATTCCCGTGATTGATTGTGCTGTGCTGGACCATAATGTAACTAAGTAGACATCGTTAGCATTAAAATGATAGCGTCCTTCACTTGGAGTTCCCTCATAAAACAGCTCAGCCAAAGAAGCAGCCTCAGATCCTCTCATAAAAATTCGAATCTCATCAGTTCCGTTCCATGTATGAGGAATTCCGCCTTTTGGATTCACGTATTCTACAATTGCTGGCTCCTTATCGGTATTAAAATCAACAATCGCATAATGATAAACCTCATCCGTTACACTTTTGGTTGCAAATTCAGTTATTTTATCTGTTTGATAGCCACTGAACTTTCCATACACATTTGGAGTTTTGCCAATAGCAGCAAGGGCCTTTTCCTGATCCATAGATCCGGCTCTACCAGCTACTGGTGTCAGCCTGTAGGTCTTGATTTCAGTCCCCTTGTACTGATCCCAAGTGTATTCGTAATAATATTTTGCATAAGATATTCCACTGTTCCAGCCTACAGATACCAGCATGATAATACCTAGCATGAATACTACTGGCCATTTTTTCAACTTCATACCCACAACCTCTTTTCTTCATATACACTCAAATCATCATTAGAATTATAGCTTTTCAATAATTCTACTAACAGTTAAATATTAGAAGGAAGTGTGGATAAATTATGTCTTTTCTGTTAGTTAGTCATGTGACTCCCTATATTATTGTTTTTATGAATATTTTCCGTTCCGGCATCCAATGCAGTTTTGTAATATAAGCATTTATGTTCAATAACCTCCATTGTTTTTCTTAGTTCCTCCATTTGTGCTTCTACAGTCGCTTTTCGTTCCAAAAACATGTCATATCTTTGTTGTAGTGTGGAATCTCCCCCAGAACACCAATCAATGAAATTTTTAATTTCTTTGATCGGCATTCCGGTGGATTTTAGACATTCAATTATTTTTAAAGCGTCAATATCGGATTCTTTAAATAATCTTGTTCCGCTAGATGTCCGTTCTACAAAAGGCATAAGTCCCTCCTTGTCGTAGTAACGCAATGCATATGCTGTAAGATTCAATTCTTTAGCAACTTCGCTGATCGAATATGTCTTCATCATGTATCTCCTATCCTTAATGATATAGACTTCGAGTTAACTCTAGGTATAAAGGGATTCTATCAAGCTATTGGTTGAGTGTCAAAGTCCCCTAGCATAATTTTTTAAAAGGAATATAGGTAGTTGCTTGACTTAGAGTTAACTATAAGGATTAACATTGATCTGCAAGAGGAAAACTTCAATCGACTTCACTTAGTTTTCACTTTGTATTCAATACAATTACTTTCTCTTGAAAAATATAAGTAATTAGGAGGCTATTTATGATTACTGCTAAAGCACGAGCTGTCGACGGCCCAGACAAACCGTTTCGAGCGGCTGAAATTAAACGACGGGATCTTGATTCACATGATGTATTGATTGAAATTAAATATGCTGGCATATGCCATTCTGACATCCACACTGCTCACGGCGAATGGGGACCCGTGAACTATCCTCTTGTACCTGGACATGAAATTGCAGGGATTGTTACGGATGTAGGAGCTGAAGTTACAAAGTACACAGTTGGTGACCGGGTAGGAGTTGGCTGTATGGTTGATTCCTGTGGCGAATGTGAGAACTGTCGTAAAGGAGAGGAACAATACTGCCTTAAAGGAAACGTCCCTACCTACGCTGGTGTTGACAAATACGGCGAGCCTACACAAGGCGGGTATTCTACCCACATTGTCGTAACTGAGGATTTTGTAGTAAGAATTCCAGATAATATTGAGCTTGACGTGGCTGCTCCATTACTTTGCGCAGGTATTACGACTTATTCGCCGTTAAACCACTGGGGAGCTGGCCCAGATAAGAAAGTGGCAGTTGTGGGTATGGGAGGCCTTGGCCATATGGCTATCAAGATCGCACATGCTATGGGTGCTGAGGTAACCGTTCTATCACAAACATTAAAGAAAAAAGAAGATGGCTTGCAATTTGGCGCGGATCACTATTATGCCACAAGCGAGCCAGAAACATTTGAAAAACTGGCTGGACGCTTTGACTTGATTATTAATACGGTAAGTGCCAACATCGATCTGAACGCTTATTTTGCACTACTCACTCTTGACGGAACTTTGGTGAACGTCGGTGCCCCTGGCGAGCCGATGTCACTCAATGTGATGTCCCTTATCGGACATCGCCGTTCATTTGCAGGATCAATGATAGGAGGCATCCGCGAGACACAGGAAATGCTGGATTTCTGTGCGAAACACAATATTGTTCCTAAAATTGAAGTGGTATCAGCTGACCAGATTGACGAAGCCTACAAACGAGTATTAGCATCTGATGTGAAGTACAGATTCGTGATTGACATTAGCACAATGTAAGCTAGGTAAATCAATAAGTTGTAAAAGCAGTTTTAATTTGAAGGTGTCTCCAAGTATAGCTTGGGGATACCTTCGCTTTATTTTGCAATGATCACACCCTTCTGTAGCTCACTCACAGCCTTCCCATTGCTCTATTCCTCTTCATATAAAAAGAAAAGCCGAGTGCAACTCAGGACATCTGAATTACACTCGGCAAATACTACATCTTGAGCAGCCTATTCGTGTTTCTCTAATTCTTCAATTCTCTGCCGCTTTCCTATGCCAAAGACAAAATATCCAACAACGACGATCGCCATGAATGTTGCCCCGACAATCAACGACAAGCGTGTATCCGGATTAAACCACATTCCAACGATTACCAGCAACAAAAAGATAATAGTGATGTAATTACTGATCGGGAAAAAACGAGACTTAAAATTATGATCTTCCATTTCGTTTTTCCACTTTTTCCGGAATTTAAATTGACTGATGGCTAATGCAAACCACGGTACCATACCCGGGAGAACACTAGCGCTGTAAATATACAAAAACAGTTTGGAATCAGGCATTAGGTAGTTAAATAACACGCCTACCAGTAGCAATGAAATGGTCGTTATTATACTATTTCTAGGGACACCGCTTGCGGAAACCTTCCCGAAGAACTTAGGAGCTTGTCCGTTCTTAGCCAATGTATATAACATTCTGCCCGCACTATAAATACCACTGTTGCAACCTGACATCGCAGCTGTAAGTACAACAAAGTTAATAATACCCGCAGCAGCTACAATTCCCACCTTGGCAAAAGTCAGAACAAACGGGCTGCCAATCTCGCCAATTTGGTTCCAAGGATAAATCGTAACAATGACAAAGATTGCCCCTACGTAAAAAATCAGAATACGCCAGATGATGTTTTTAATAGCTTTTCGCAGGGT